>NZ_CP094675.1 GCF_022827545.1 Hymenobacter tibetensis | reverse complement strand
GCACTAGCGGGCCAGTAAGCGCGAGCCGGCTTCCGCGTTCCCAACGAGTCTTTATCTCTTGCCTTAGCTGGGAAAATACGTAGGTCAGCCTCTGCATTTATACGTAAAAGCTGGGCGGTGCGCGTTTGTTTGCGCGCCCAGGGCTACTACGGTAAATTAAAGCTCGTACTTCCTAGGTAGCTGCAGAAACACGGTGCGGCAACGAACTTGCCCATGAAAAAGATCGCCAAGGTGCTCTTAGTCGATGACGACTCAACTGCCACGTTTCTGAATGAGCAGCTGCTGCGCCGCTTGCAGGTCGCCGAACAGCTATTGGTGGCACGCAACGGGGTGGAAGCACTACACGCGCTGGAACAGGTCTGCGCCGAACCGGCGGAGCTGGTCGGCCCGCTGCTCGTGTTGCTAGACCTACACATGCCGGTCATGAACGGGCTAGAATTTCTGGCAACGTATCAGCAGCACCCGCTCGCGCAACAATGCCCCGCCGTGATTGTCGTGCTCACGTCCTCGCAGCATCCTCGCGACTTAGAGCGCCTCCACACCTTGCCTATCGCGGTTGAGGTTCTCACCAAACCGCTCACCAGCGAAAAAGTACACGCCATTCTGCAGCGCCATTTTCGCTAGCGCCTATAGGAGTTGGCAGCGACACCTCATTTCTACGGTCCTAATGAAACAGGATTTTGGGAATAGTGCTGGGGGGGCTTTCCCTTTTGTTTCTTGGAATTGTAGTTAACATAAAGTTGCTTCTCGGACAAAAAATACAGGGTTGAGCTTTACTGCTTATTAGCGACAAGGCGGTAAGAAGTTAATAGGACGCCGTCACCATATACTCTCGGTTCAATCACCTCATAGAGCAGTTTACTCGCTTGCTGTTCATGCAGTACCTGCGTGATGTGCTGGTCTCGAAGCAGATCATAGTAGGGAACGCCGATCTCTTCCAAGGGGGAAGTATCATTGTTATGCTGTCTTCTCTGATCTTGGTGTTGCCGTTTACTGAAGCGGTCAATGAGGCCGAATTGTATCGTAGCTCCGTGCTGCAACCGCCACGCGGGAAGGCGTTGGAGCGCAATCGTCTGGTCAGCCATTTGAAAGCCGATGACAAGCGTGTCGGAGTACAGCTTGGGCAGCAAAAAGGTATTCCCGTGCACAGGCGTCAGGACCGTTTTCTGGCCGTTTTGGTCTAGATACAATGTCATCTTATTGGACCAAGAGACTCGCTGGGCGTTTCGGTAATAGGAAACGAGTAGACAGGGAGGTTGGCGATAGAATTCCTGTTCTAAACTATCCCAAAGTTGCTGCTGCGCTTTCCGCCTGACGGCCACCTGGTCAGGCGTAGTCGAGGTCTGACCAGACGCCGACGAAGACAAGAGCAGCCCGAGTAAGAGATAAATGGAGTGTTTCATTAGAGGAAGATAAATAGCATAATACACAGCAATAGCACTTCTTCGAGTACAGATGCTCTAAGTAGTGTCGCTCTTTCCATGGAATAATTTCTAAACATAAGATTTGTTCTCGGACCGACTTAGGAAAATGATAATTTTGACTTCCCTGCGCGGGGTGCTGCCGGTGTGGTACTTTGCCGGGAGAACGGGCCGATTTATAGTGTTTGACTGAAGGAGGATAATTTCGTGCTATGAGCAAATCCCGTACTGCAGCTTCGCCCTGTTTATCTCCCGAGGCCATCCGGGCTGTTCATCAGCAGGATTACCCGACCCTGGAGCAGTTGGTGACGAACGCCACCGTCAACCTACTGGACAGCAGTGGCCGAAGCGTGCTTTCGTTTGTCGTGACCTATGGGAACGTGGCCATACTGCAATGGCTGCTAACCAAAGGCCCTGCACTAGACCAGCAAGACCGTAACGGATGGACAGCGCTTCATTTTACGGCCCAAGCCTACACTGTGGAAATGGCAGCGTTGCTGCTCGCGGCGGGTGCCACAGTCGATGTGCCGGATGTCTATGGCAATACCCCGTTGTGGCGGGCAGCGTTTGAATCGCGGGGACGAGGCGCGATGCTGCAACTCTTGCTCGCGCACGGGGCTAATCCCGACCAGCCCAACGACAGCGGCGTGACCCCGCGGCAACTGGCCGAAACCATTGCTAACTTTGATGTTAAGCAGCTCTTTGCGCAGTAGTTCACAACCGTGTTGGCGTTCACGAAAAGGCTCCGAAGATGAACGCGTCTCTGTACAACTGCCGTAGGTTTGCGCCATCTCACCCAATTGAAAGGAAATAATGGAGCAAGAGGATGCCGATACAGACGTATGGGTCTTTCACGGCTTGGGCGGCCGGTTTGCCAGCGGGGTATTCACAACGCGTGACAAGGCCGAGGCGTGGATTGACCAGCATCACCTAACCGGTGTGCTAACTCGCTACCCAATGGACCAGGGCGTGTATGATTGGGCCAAAGAAAAGCAGCTGTTTCAGCCCACCAAGCCGGAACAAACCGAGGCAGTCTTTATCCAACGGTTTACCTCAGGCAGCCAAGAGCACTACCACTACGACCCAAACGACATCGGGTGACGACGACGCCGTTCGCCAAAACGGTAGATTAAATAAGGTACAGCCTTTACATGCCCATTCTGCTACGACGGCTATGCTGCTGCCCGGCCTGGTGGAGGCGCTGCTGAGCCACCTGCTCCAGCTGCGGTTGAATTCTTTCACTATCCCATAAAAGCGCTCCACTGGTGCCGTAACGTTCGTTGAACGGTCAGTTGTAAAATGCAAATTAGTATAGTATATGTTTGATTTCATCTACAACAGCATTTAGTAGAAGCCAGTTATACCACTTTCTGGCATAGTAGATAGCCATCACTTCATTACGGTTTTTGCTTTCTCGGTAGCCACGTACTGAACCCATAGGCCGCTATTACCCCAACGATGGGAACTACACCTATCAACAGATTAATCATCCGGTGATTAGCCTGATATGGCAGCTGGGCCATCAGCCCCCAAACTAACCCCGTCATGAGCAGATAGACGGTGACCAACAGGGCCCTTTTGGCATACGGTAGCCGGATAAAGAGCACGACTAGTAGAAAGAGAACGAGCGAAGCTCCTTGCAGGAAAGCCGTTTCTAACATCTCTTCCCCATGGGCGAACGCTTCCGTGGGCAGAAGCAAAAGCAGGAATTGGAGAGGTCTGATACGATCTACCATACGGAACGAAATAAGGTCAAGGGGCTCGTAACATCTGACAGGGTGCTGCTTAACCACTGTTCTGCAAGCTCATGAGATCTAGACGAATCTGTCGCTGCAGGAGACGAAGAAGTTATTCGCCTAGCTGATAGCACTTTCTGATTAAAACGCTTAACGGTTTAGCAGAAGGCCAACCGAAAATCGGACCGTATAGTGGTTTAACCGAGTGGGCGGTACGGGCACGGAGGTGCCCGTATCGAAAATATACCACTGCCCTAGGCGCACGGTGTAGACATACGAACCCGCTAGGCCGATGTCGAGTTGTCGGATCGCCGCAGATTTAAAGCGGCGCACGGTATAGTATAGCCCCGCGCCAGCTGACACGTTCATATTATGGTTGCTAAGGGTAAACGAACCCGACCGCTGGAAGAGACTATCAAGGGGCAGAACAGCCGGTTGCGCTGGACTATAGGTCACGTTGACGAAGCGATAGCCGATCCCTGCGCTGGGCAACACCACCTTGATTCGCTTATCTACCAGAACTTTATGTAGTTCAAAGCCAAACGTGTGTTGGTGCAACTGCAAGGAGGGCTTTGCCTCATCCAACTCCGGGAAGGTGAGCGCCTGCTTATAATAAAGCGAGACGTAGCCAATTCCTTTCTGACTCACCAAGACCTGTAAAGCCTGCGCAATACCCTCTCGCGGAAGGGATGCGGCGGTGTAGGGCTCAAAAAAGGTGTTGAGCGCTTGGACGTCGAAAGTAGCAGATCCCAGATCGGTCGCGATGCCCCAATATTTGTCAGTGGGTGACGAAGGAACATCAGTCGTTGCGTCTGCCTGCCGACGTTGCCCTAGAACAGTATAAACAGGAATAAACCAGGCAGCAAGCAAAAGGACAACCGATAAGCGCATAATCGAGAATGCCTTACAGTAATGGTCGGATTTAGAGAGTATCCCGTACCCGGTCAAGCACAATTTTACCACCGTTTATAGACCGGCTCCGCCATAAGGTGACAAAGGAAGCGAGTACAGTTGTTTAACGAACGACGCTAGAGAAATGTAACAAGCCCCTTTTTGAAATGGATCTAGTATTTAATGCTAACGTGCAGGCTATTCATCTTCTTGTTCGCAAGTGGTGGAAAATGAGGCAACAAAGGTCAGGGCAGTAATAGCACGTCTATATCTTAAATCAGAAGGTAAAATAAGGGAAGTGTGGCCAAGCTGTAAACTCATTACATAGCTTGTGCGTATGTTGATTAACAACTAGATTTACAACTGAAAAGACAACTTGTATTGGTTCAATTGCAACAACATGATTTACACGGTAGGCGGTATCAAAGGTGGTAGCGGCAAAACCACAATTGCGACGAATCTGACAGTTTATTTGCTTCAGCAGGGCCGCGACGTAATTCTCATTGATGCCGATGATCAGGAGTCAGCAACGGACTTCACTTCCTTCCGTCACCAATCACTCGATGGTGATCTTGGTTACACAGCTGTTAAGGTAACTGGCCGCGAACTCAACGCTCAGGTACAACGTCTGGCTACCAAGTGCGATGATATAGTCATTGATACTGGGGGACGTGACACTGTCAGTCAGCGTTCTGCTCTGACGATTTCTCATGTTTACTTGGTACCCTTTGCTCCTCGCTCACTCGATATTTGGACGCTACGTAAAGTAGAGAACCTAATTGCTGAAGTAGCGCCCTTCAATTCAGGCCTGCGCTCAATTACATTCATCAACAAAGCAGACGCCCGTGGCACCTATAAGGAAGAAGCGGCTGAACTGCTCCGGGGTTCTGAGTATCTGCAGTTCCTTGAAACGGCGGTCGGTAACCGAATCTCTTTTGCTAATGCTGCAGCGGCTGGTTTAGGCGTGCTGGAAATGAAACCAGCTGATGATAAAGCTGTGGCTGAAGTCAATGAATTGTGTAAGAGCGTGCAAAGTGCAGGTAGTACAACCAAGTAAAGAATTAAATTTACAACTTATTTTACAAGTAATTTTAGTTGTAAAATAGGTTCGGTACATAACATCATTTGCAATATATGGCCACGAAGAAACCTAAGCTCGGCCTTCCTCCCACAATGCCAGCCTCCTTATCGAACCCTGCCATGCAGAAGATGATTAACAAAGGTGGGTCGGTGCAGGAACCAGTAGTAGCTGTCCCTGCTAGGGCAGAGGTTGAAGAGGATAAACTTAAGTCGTTTACCTTTAAAATCTACGAGAGTGAGTTAGCACAAATCCGTGCCATTCAGGATAGCCTGCCCAAACGAGACCGTATTTCTATTCACGATTTCGTAGTGTCCGCTGTAAAAGAAAAAATCGAAAAGGCGGCAAAGAAACACAACTCAAAATAGTTGTATACACAGTTGTAAACCTAGTTGTCTGCCTATACTGTTGCAGACGCCCTTGCATATCGTTGGTGCTGTATGCACTATTCCTGCTACCCGCATGTCCATGTCTCCTTTTTCAGACTCTTTAGCAGTATCGCGCTACGCTGAAGGACCATCTCGCCTCGTGCCAGGCTTCGCTGATATGCACCGGATGACCTTGCTGCTTCTAGCTGAGCGTACTCCTGCTATCGGGCGAGTGTTAGTACTTGGAGCAGGCGGTGGTTTAGAGTTAAAGGCCTTCGCTGAGAGCCAACCGAGCTGGCAATTCGATGGGATAGACCCTTCGGCAGAAATGTTGCGGCTCGCTCAGGCCACGCTCGGAACGCTTATGTCTCAAGTACGCTTACACGAAGGCTACATTGACACGGCCCCAGCAGGACCGTTCGATGCGGCAACTTGCCTACTCACCTTTCACTTTCTGTCCTTAGAAGAACGGCGTCGCACTCTGCATCAGATCTTGCAGCGTCTTAAACCTGGTGCCCCATTAATTGTTGCCCATCACAGCTTCCCCCAGGGCGATGAAGAACGTATGCAGTGGCTTTCGCGCTATGCTAACTTTGCAGTTTCTTCAGGTGTCGAACGAACCCAGGCAGAGAAAGCAATTGCCGCCATCAACGCCCAGTTGCCGGTACTTTCTCCCCAACAAGATGAAGCTTTACTAAGGGAAGCTGGCTTCTGTGACGTGAGTTTGTTTTATGCTGGCTTCACCTTCCGCGGGTGGGTTGGTTACAAAGCAGAAATTAACGGTAGTTCAGAAATTTAGTGAGGTTATATACACACTAGCAACAACTAGGATAGCAACTATATCTAGTTGTAAATTCAGTTGCTACTTACAGCTTCAATAAATGGTGTTCCAGCGACTTAATGTGCTGCACTTGCATGAAGTCGCGGAATATACTTAGATCATCTTCTCGCCTGCTTTTCTCCAAGGCAGAGAAGTAAGTAGCTTTATCTTCCCGAAACACTACAGTCAAGGGTTGCCCGAAGTAGTGCTGGATGTAGTTCATCAACAATCGGGAGGTACGGCCATTACCGTCGTTGAAGGGATGAATGCTTACTAACTGTTGGTGTGCGTCAAAAGCGATGTGCAATTGATCTTCTAAAGTTACGGCAGTTCCCATTCGCTGCCGTAGCTGTTGAGTAAGCTGGGCAACTAGAATAGGCACCTTCTGCGCGTTCGGAAAAGAACTAGCTCCCATGATAGATACTTTGTCGACGCGGAAATCTCCGCGCGCAGCATCAGTAATGCCCAGAATACTGTTGGTGCGTAGCCCAGTTGTGCGCATCACAGCGCCAGCTAAATCTTGCAGTAATTCCGTTGAGGGAAGCCGTCGCTCGTCTGCCCACTGCAACGCCTGATCCAAGGCCTGGGCATGATCAGCCAGCATATCGTATCCGTCCCAGGGCAAACTCTGATCAATTTTGGGTTCGTCACCTACTAAGAAATCAAAGGCAGACTGCACTGTTACCCGGGAGCCTTCGATCATCGTCGAGTGCGCCGACACCATCACATGGTTTAGTTGCTGACGAGACAGCTGATCAGCTGTCGGTAGTTGCTGCACTAAGGTTGTCAAGCGCTCAATCTCACGCCAACTCATGCGGCCATGGCTTGGCGCAAACTATTTATATCCACGCTAGCCAAGGGTACCGGATACTCCAGCCCCGACACGTGAATGACTTGGTGAGCCCAAGCAGCTAAATCATGCGCATAGATGATTGGTCGGTCTTGAGCATCGTGGTATACGGTCTTGCCCAACATAAACGCTTTTACACTGGCTCGTAAAGGCACTGGCACTTCTTCTAGGGCTTTATCCCGAGGATCAGTCAATAAGTGCGTGAGATAGGCTCTAAGTGCGCGATAGGCTTCTTGGTTGTGTGAGGTCATAAAGGGGGAAAGCAGAGGCAATACGTTAGCTAGTCTTTGCTGGTGTTTTAAGGCCGAGTACTGTGAGCAGTAGTCCAGCTGGATTCTTATCGGCTTTGATCTTATCTGTCTTGAGCCGGTACATGAACTTAAACAACTCATTGATGAGTTGTTCATCCGTTGTGATTTGGCTAACCAATCTTGGGTCTTTTATACCCAGTGACTCCAGATGCCGGCGAGCCATCAGGATCTTGGCATCTTCCGGTGACTCATCGAAAGGGATTGGTAGTTGCTTAGGCTGCTGCTTGGTGACGTAGAAGCGCACCGCATGAAACGAGCGACCTTGCTTTAGGAGTGTATAGCTGATCTTGAGTTCGGTATTCTCATTGATCTGCCGCACTGCGATGTCGAGCACCTTGGCTTTAAGGTCTGAAATGCGCTGGAACTGCTCTGGCTCTTTCCCGCTAGGATCCTTGAGCTTAAGCATGAGCTTGAAGTCATCTAGGTCATACGTTTTAGTTTCGCCAATATCCTTCCACTGGCTGGCTAGTTGGTAGATGCGCTTGGCGTATTTGCTGGAGATCTTTAGTGCCGAAAAGAGCTGATAGGAAGTAAAATTATTCTTGAGTTCAAACAGGTAAGGCCGAATATCTTCAGAAAGGCGAATGCGTAAGTAGCCTTGGCCCTTGACGTACTCCACCTTCTGGAACATCCACAGTTGCACGTACGACTGATCGTTCTCCACCTCGAACATACGCGAGCCCATAGACTCGGTAGCTTCCCTGAGTTGCTTATAGTGCCATTCACGTCCTGTCATGGCCACCACTTCACTCATGTGAATCTGATATTCCTGATTCGGCAAATCCTCCCGTCGGAGCTTGGAAAGCAGAAAGAACAGCAAATCCAGTTGACACGCAGTATAGTCATAGCGGGCCGTGGTGATGGCATTATGTTGCCTGACTTCCAGCGATTCAGTTGGATCCATAGAGTAAAATGATAGAGAACAAATATAAGAAACGAGCTAAAAACTACAATGGTTTTTAGAGGGCGTTTTTAGCTGATAAAAAGTCGTAGTACGATCTAAGATTGACTGATAAAAAGTCGTTTTTAACTGATAAAAGGTAGTTGTTAGCTGATAAAAAGTCGTTTTTAACTGATAAAAAGTCGTTTGTATGACGCGTAAACAATTAGTAGCCAAATATTTATGAGCACTGCAAATAGACAAATAACTAAAAATACACAAGTTGTTGATTCGTGCGAAGGGAAAAAAGAACTTTTAAGAGTTTAGCATATAACTACCACCAACCAAAAAGCAGCAAAAAGGGGAAGCATAAAAAGGTCTACAGGAGGCGCTTGGAATTGTACTTTTTATAGCTTTTTTGTACCTAATCCCAGAGATGAAGAAACGTACTTCATTATTAATTATGCATACTAAGCTTATTAACAGTAGTTTATAAGCTGGTTATACTTGTATTACTATCACCCTAATTCATTATGAAACGATAATCAATAACAGTAGTGAATCCTTCGCTGTAAAAGATAGTAACTACGACTTTTTATCAGTCAACTACGGCTATGGACTCAAAAGGCAGGACGTAGTAAGCTCTTCGGGATTACTAATAGTGAGCGTATTGAGAATATGACTGATAAAAAGTAGTTTTTCACTAATCCTATTCAGAGTAAATAGTTAGCAACGACTCAGAATCAATACAATTGCTTATTCAGCAGCAAAACAAAGTGCTTAGTAGCTGTAAAAAATAGATGCTATAATCTAATTTATTTTGCCATATTATATTAATAATCAACATATTAACCTGTTTTGTGTCATTTTCGAGCCCTGTGTTGGGCACAACATCTCGACTCGCGCTGAACGCGGGGTGCAATTGCACCTGTACACGACCGATATGTGAAGGGGAGGAACTTACCGAAACGGTGGGAAATTGCTATTCATTGGTAGAGACCAGATAAGCCGCGCTGAAAAATACCAAAATTCCGGTCTAAATTGGCTTAATATGCTGATTGTCAGAGGTAATTTACTTGAAAATTCCGGTGCAATTCACTCGGCATAGCGTGCCCATTAGCTAGTAGAAATTGCACAGGTGGAAATTATCCGGGATATATGCAGGACCTATACCCTACGGAAAAGCCCTTTCCAGCCACTAGGTGGAATTGTAATGGTAATTACCACACGTGGCCTAGTCAAGACCACTACCACCAGTCGCTTCGCAAGTACCGGGGCGTATACCCACTTCTGCTAGGGAACGCAACACCCGCGCAAGTCGCTCGGTAATTACCACACGCAACCGAGGAGAGAGACCGCCCCGTCAAAAAAAGTGATTTTATTGCCTAAATAGGCTTAACTCGCTGACAATCATAGTGCATTAGCCTGAAAATTATTACGTGTTCCACTCCGCATAGCGCGCCCATTAGCCCCAGGAAATCGCGGGAGTGGTAATTAGCCGGAATATATGCTGGGCTTGCGCCCCATGACAATGTGCTTTCTAGCGAAATAGTCGAGCTGTAGTGGCAATTGCTCGCCACCATCTGGCAAGTACCCTTCCAACAGGCCATTGTGGCGGCCTGCTAGAAGAGTAGATGCTCGAGAGTCAAGCAACCTATTCGAAAAAGAGTGTCCGAAAGAAAGCAGGCAACACGATCAGGTCCATGGCGGGAGCGAGCACCTCCTGTTGGAATTGCACAGTCACGCGCTGTTCGTCTGACGTGGAATACGCCATCAGGAAGTGACCCTCCTGTAACCAGTGCAAATGCTGCTGCAGGGTACGGAACGATTCCGGCGAGTTTTCCTGCGGCCATAGCTGCAAGCCCTGCGCCGTGTAGCGGCCTTCATAGGCATCACAATAGCCGATGAAGGCTAGCTGCACGATCTCTTCAAAGCACTCGATCGTTCCCTCAGGAGCCCAAGGTGCCTGCGCCGCCTGGCCAGCCAGTTGTGGCAGCCAGAAATCGCTCATCGGGTTGTCCTCCAGCCCTGGCTCGCGCCGAAGAACAGGGCGCCAACCATGCCGACCGTTCCTGTTCAGCCACCGTTGCGTTACCCGATGCTGCAACACGGGCAGGTACTGCTCCACCTCTTGGTTGGACCAGTGCTGCTGCTCGGCTAAATAAAAGCCATCATAGGGCACGAACACGTAGGCACGAACGCGCGCCGTCGCATTCCGTTCGATGAAGAGACAATAGTCCTCGGTCTGCTGAATGAAGATGATCTGATGCGCCGCCAGAAAGTCGGCCTGCGTGGGCATCGGGATGAAAAAAGGCACCACGGGAGAAACAGGAGTAGTCATCGAGAAAGGGAAAGAAGAGGGAACCAAGCAAGAATATACTGGGCGCACCAAGCAGGATGCTTGCTGGAAGTATAGAAAGTCACAAGACGAAGCAAAATACGCGATTGTTGTCAATTGACAACAATCGGCGCGCTTGGGTCCAGGTAGCTTGCGCCCAATGAGCAGCGAAGTGATCCACGCGTTTGGGCAAGTGCTGCGGGAAGCACGTCAGCACAAGGGCTGGTCACAGCAAACCTTAGCTTATGAAAGTGAGGTGGATCGTGCCTTTATTTCGCTGCTCGAATCAGGGCGCAAGCAGCCTTCGTTGACCACGATTTGGGCCTTAGCCACCGCGCTGGGCACCCCTGTCTCTGTGCTGCTTCAGCAAGTGGAAGGTAAGTTGGCTACGCCTAGCCAAGCCTAACAGCGCCACCTGTAGTATCTAGTGACCTTCCTGGTCTGTTGTACTATGCCTGCCATGGTAGTGTGGCCGCTACTTCCTTCGTCCGTGCGAGACTCACCCTTCGCCAGGCATCCACTTATCTGGCACCGAGGTAGCTCCTGGTAGGTAGGAGCAGGCAACACTGCGGTAAAGGGCAAAAGCCAATCTCAACGCCATGTCTACCGAAGAGCTACCAACACAACTTTTAGCCGTTTCAGGCATTGCATAGTCTCACGCGTGCAGTGCGTTACCCCAGCTTGCACTGTCACGTCTTGGCAGTTATCAGGACTACGTTACAGGATATCTGTCACGCCAACAGCAACAAAAACACCGATTGGAGCGAACGGACCGAGACATTGTCGGCAATTACTATCCCGCGTCTCGGCCAATAGGCTGGAATCGCTGTTTTGGTTGCTTTAATAGTCGATTCCAGCAAGTTGACCGACGTACTGCCAGTAACCGCCATCTCCAGCCTCGGTCAGGTCACTGCAATTGCCGTTTCGTCAGGTAAGCCTCTGCGTGCTGACTAACAAGAGCAACCCGCTAGCAAGTCGGATCGAAAGCCGTTCTAGCAGCTTCACTGCTCCCACCAGAAGAGTACTCGCAGTGAGTATACCTTCATCATCATAGGTAATGAATAGCTAGAAAAGGGCAGTCTTACGAACTTGTGCTTTTACTGGCTGGAATCGGCGTTTTCGGGCTGAAAACAGCAAATCTAGTCTCATGTTGTCGCGGTAGACCCCAGCTTGCACTACGGAAATGCGGCAACTGCCATACCATTCTCAGGGATATATGAACAGTCAACCATTGCCCACTCCAGGAGTGCTCGCAGGCAGCAAAGGGGTGGGTGAGGGACAAGTTACGTTCTAAGGAGGAACATCCTAAGGTTGCCCCGCCGACGGGCGGCTGACTCTGGCAGGGGTCCCTTGAAGAGCCAGGTTCCTTAACCCCACGCGCCCAGTCGCCGTATGGCTGCCCAATGGCCGCTGCTTCCCCTACCATTTTGCTGGTCGACGATGACGAGCCGACCCGTCGCATCTTACGGCGCTGGCTGACGCATCTAGGCGTGCGGGCCCACGTAGTGGAAGCGCCGGACGGCCAGCAAGCGCTGGCGTTGGTGGAAGCGCACTGTCACTCCCCCGAGCACTCCCTGGGCCTGTTGGTGATCCTAGATTTAAACATGCCCATCATGGATGGGCTCGAGTTCTTAGAGCACCACGTGCAGCTCCCACCGGGGTGCCGAGCAGGTACCGCCGTCATTGTCTTATCGGGGGGCATGCCCGACGCCGTCTATCACGTGCGGGTCCGTGCCCTGGCGACTGACATCCAGCTCAAACCCTTAGACATTCACGGATTGGCCGCGTTAGTGCGGCAGCATCTGCCGACCGCTTTACCGAGCTAGCAAGCCCAAGCGGACGGCTTTCTGTTCGGGCCAGCGCCCCTGTTGCTTTGTTGCTCAGGGCCTTTTTCGGGTCCTCTCCCAACTTATACCACTTCTTTGCCCCTGCAGGGCCTGCACAAGTAGCATCTATCGAATACAAGCCGCACTAGCTTTTGAGGTGGGCAAGTGCTTCTGCGAAAGAACTATTGCGCAACATGTGGTGCTGTTGCCTCACACCAGGTTATTGCCTAGAAGAATCGCTTCGGTCGGTGTGGTAAAATCAGGCGATTCTTGTACTTTCGGGCTCTCGTAGCAGTGCGCAAAAAACCAGGTCGTTTCATTTCCGTATGCTGCCTTCCCCTCCCCAGCCCCCGCTCTTTTCGGTAGATGCCGCTGGATCGGAACAGCCCGAACTACCCGAGTATGAGTTGCAGCTATATGTAGCCGGTACTGCTGGCCGGTCGGCCACCGCCCGGCGCCACCTCGAAGCTATCTGTCACCAGTATCTGCGGGGCCGCTACACCTTGACAATCGTGGATCTGCACCACCACCCGGAACGGGCGGAGGAAGACGCTATTTTAGGCTTGCCTTGCTTGGTAAAGAAACGGCCCGGCTTGGTTCGCCGCCTGGTAGGTGACTTCTCCGATGTCGAGCGGGTGCTCAAGGTGCTAGGGGTACAGTAGCAACCCTGGCTGTACGCAAACGCAACCCCACCGAGAAGGGGCCCACTTATCTAGAGGGGCAGCAGCGCCGCTTCCTTATGTCGCCCGTCCAAGCAAACACCCGCGGTAGAGCCGATAGGTAGGCAGGCGCGCGTTCATCGCCGGCCGGTTGATGGCCACAAGGAGTAGCCCAGTGATACTCGGTGCAGCCCGCTAGCAGTAAGGGCGCCGGCTACTAAAGTCGTACGGGTTCCGCTCCGCTTCTTCAGGCCGCTCCAAAGCGAATGCGGAACGTAGCTCCTTCGCCCGGTTGGCTGTCCACCACAATGGCGCCCCCGTTGGCCTCCACGATGCGCTTCACCAGGTAGAGCCCCACCCCGGTGCCCGCCGTGTGCGTGTGCAGCCGCCGGAACAGGTGAAACAGTTCCGCCCCGTACCGGGCCGCGTCGAACCCTAGGCCGTTGTCTTCCACCACGAGCACGGGCTGGCCCTGCTCCACCCACACCGAGACATGGATCCGGGCCGTCCGGGTGGGGTCAGCATACTTCAACGAGTTGCCCAGCAGGTTGAGCAGGATGGTGCGTAGGTTAGCCCGGGCAAAGGACAGGACCGGCCTAGCCGTGAAATCCGTAGTGATCCGGGCCCGGGCTGCCCGCACTTGCGGCTCCAAGGTATTCACCACTTCTTCGGTCAACTCGTCCAGCGACACTAATTCCGGAGGCCCCTGGCGGGTTTGCTGGGCTTGTCCTAGCGCGGCTAAATCGTCGATCGTGCTGCTCAGTTGTTGTAGGGCGTCGTGGACCAGGGGCACGAGCAACTGCTCTTCGGCCGGGTCGACAAAGGTGCTGCTGCGGCGCAACTCCTCGAACAGGCCCGCCAGATTATGCACGGGCTGCTTCAGATCATGACTAGCCGCATACACGAAATTGTCCAGATCCTGGTTGGTGCGCAGGAGCTGTTCATTGGTTTGCTTGAGGTCGGTGATGTCGATGGCGGAGCCCACGTAGCCGTACAGCTCCCCGTTGGGGTAGAAGCTGGGCGCGCCCTGAGCCAGCAACCAGCGGTACTCACCGTCGTGGCGCCGCATGCGGTGCTCGAGCGAGTACAGCGAGCGGGTCCGGATGGCTTCTTCCAGGGTACGTTGGGCCTGCGCCAGTTCTGCCGGAGGTACGAAAGCCGACCAGCCGGTGGTCACGTATTGCTCCAGGGGCATGCCAACAAAGTCGAGAAAAGCCTGGTTGGCGTAGCGAAGGGTCGTATCCGGGTTCACGGCCCACACTTGGTTGGGAGCGGCATCCGCCATGATGCGGAAGCGGGCCTCGCTTTCGCGCAGCGCGTCGGTGGCCTGCAGCTGTGCTGTGACTTCGAAGACGAACACCAGAATGCCATCGACCTGGCCCTGCTCCTGGCGGCGAGCCTGATACACAAAGCTGAAATAGCGGTCTTCCAGTTCGCTGTCTGTGGCCCGGGCCATGGGGACCAGCAAGGCTTGCTCTTCGTGGGTCTGGCCACTAGCATACACCTCTCGGAGCAGCATTTCCACGGGTGTACCCACTAGTTCCGGCAAGGCCTGAAAAATGGGCTGCCCCAGCACCTCCCGGCCCGGCAGCAGCCGCTCAAAGCCGGGGTTTACAAACTCAACTACCAGGTCGGGCCCGGCCAAAATACAGATGCCAGCCGGCGCCTGTGTAAAGAGTCCGAGCAACTGCTGGCGCTCGGCTTCCCGCTGCGCGCGGGCCTGCACCTGCTCGGTGACGTCGAAGGCAAAGATGGAGACCCCAACAATCCGACCCTCTTCGCGGTAGGCCTGGTAGGTGAAGGTGTAGTACACCTGCTGACTGGAACCACCGTCGCGCGGCGCTAAGCGCATCGGCAGCTCCAGGCCGAAGAAAGTGTCGCCCGTTCGGTACACCTTGTCGAGTTGAGTTAGAAAACCCGCCTCTTTGGTTTCGGGCAGGGCCTCGGCTACCGCCCGACCCAGAAGCTGGCGCTCAGGAAAGAGCTGCTGGTAGGCCGCGTTAACGTACTCGAACTGGTGCTGCGGCCCGCGCAACAAGGCGACGGCGGCGGGCGTATCGGCCAGGATCTGGAACACGGCTTCGCGCTGCTGCGCCTGCCGCTGGGCCACGGCCAGCACTTGGGCTTGCAGGGCTTCGGCCTGCTGCCGGCTGCGCACCCGCTCCGTGACGTTGACGGCAAAGCTCATCACGCCTTCGATCTGGCCGGCGGCATTGAACTTGGGCTGCAGGGTGAGGTCGTAGTACTCGTCGTGCAGCTGCCCCGTGTGAAAACGGTCAAGGCGCTGGGTGGTCTCGAGGGCATATTCGGGCTGGCCGGTGCGGTACACGCGGTCAAACGGCTCGTGCTGCGACTCCGCCAACTCGGGTAGGGCCTGACGGCGTGGCAAGCCCAGCAAGGGGCGGTCTGGCAGCAACTCCTGGGTGCGCGGGTGCACCAGGGTCCAGACGTGGTCCGGGCCCTGAAAAAGGTTAATCTCGGCCGGGGCCTGGCTGAAGAGGCGCAGCAGACGATTGCGCTGCTCGACGGCGACGGCGCGGGCGGCCTCGGCTTCCTGGGTACGCTGCTGCACCCGCGTTTCCAGCTCTAAATTGAGCTGCTGCACCTGCCGGCGAGCGAGTACCTGTTCGGTGATATCGTAGGCGAAGTTGAGGACCCCGTTGATGCGGCCCTGGCCGTCGCGCAGGGCCTGGAAGAGCACACTGAAGTACCGTTGCTCCAAGCGGCCGGTGCCCGTCAGGTCCACCCACGTTTCCTGCTCGGGGTCGGCATGCGGCGCACCGGTATGGTAGACAGCGTCGAGCTGTTCAAAAATACCCTGGCCCTCCAGTTCGGGCAGGGCCTGGCGGATGGGTAGGTCCTGGATGCGACGCGTGGGTAGCAACTGCTGGTAGCGCGGGTTGACCAGTTCAAACACGTGCTCGGGACCGCGGTAGGTGGCCATCAAGGCGGGCAGGGCCATCAGTACCTCGTGCAAACGCTGGCGCTGGACCTCGGCTTCGGCCCGGGCCTGCTGTTCGCGGGCCTGGGCTTCGCGTAGGGCCACTTCCACCGGGGAGCGGGGCTGATCGGCCGTATCAGTGAAGCTTACTAGCAGCCCGTGCCCGGAGCGGCGTGCGGCGAGGCGGTAGTAGTTGTCGTAGCCATCGGCCTGGTAGTTGATGTTGTATTCCCGCGGCTCGCCCGTCAGGTAGGCGTCGACGTGAAATTGGAAGGTGCCGTGGGCTTTGCTGTGGGGCCATTGCTCCATGTGCGTCACGGTGGGGATTTCCGGCATGTGCATCATGCGCTGCGCCGCGGGGTTCAGATACTCGAAGGTGAAATCGAGTATCTCACCCGAGCCCGCGGGATTGTAGAGGGGCGTGTAAAAGATAATACCGGTGAGCGAGACGGCCAGCAGGTCCTGGAGGACGTCGGCGGCGGGGGCAATGGCGGCGGCAGCAGGCGAAAGCATGGGCGACAGGGACGAAATGAGACAACCAAAGTGCGGAGCGGTAGGACCGCGCAACGTTCAGTGAACGAATCTACCTAAGTAAATAGGATTCTTGCGCTGGCGAGCACCCCTCCCGAAGCAGGTGGCTTGCCTATGCTGTCCCTTCTTCCCGTAAGCAGTCTGCTCAGGTCGACATCCATGAAAGCATGGTGCGGCCCGCTGCCTAGGGCGAAACGGTCGCTGACACTACTTCTTGCTGCGTTAACAGTGTTCCATTTCTTGAACCTTCTTCAAGAGATGTGACAGGTTATAGGAAATCTTAATGCAGATAGATGTGAGCACCTGTAATTATTAGTATGGTAGTAGTATCGGTGATAAGTGTCGGAAATGGCCTATAAAGGTTGCTTATACATCCTTGATAGTCATCTGTATATAAGTCGTAATCGATATCGGAATTTAACGGTATACTTGTGGGGTGAATACTCCTGTGCCTCTCTACCGGGAGGCGTCCGCGATGGCGCCGCTCAAACTCAGTCCGTTGCCTGCTGACCTGCAGGAGTTGGCCTTACGCATTGTCGAGGCCGCTGCGCGCCTTTCGGGTAGCCTGCATCCGCTTACAGCGGCCGCTATCGCCACCTTTCTGCGCCCGGCTAATAGCTATTACTCCAACCTGATCGAGGGACACGATACGCATCCCTTGGACATTGCCCGCGCTCTGCAGGAGGAGTACTCCACCGACAGCCGTAACCGGTCGTTGCAACTGGAAGCCAAAGCTCATATCGCCGTACACGCTCGCCTACCCGAATTGCTGGCGCAAGCCGAAAGCAATCCCTATACCGAAGCCTTTTGGCGGGCCCTGCATCACTCATTTTATGCCTACCTGCCCGACGAGTTTCGTTGGACGACCACGGTGGAAGGGACCCGTCTGCCTGTACTGCCCGGTGTGTTTCGTACGAGCGAAGTGCAGGTCGGGCAGCATATCGCGCCCGCCGCGGACGCGCTGCCCGCCTTTATGCGGCGCTTAGAAGATGGCTATCAGCCCCGTTATGCGCATGACCGGCTCGCGCGGGTGGTTCAGATTGCCGCTGCCCACCACCGCCTCGCCTGGGTACATCCGTTCTTGGACGGCAACGGTCGGGTAACACGCCTGTTCAGCGATGCCGCCTTTCGAGTAGAAGGCTTGGACGCCGAAGGGTTATGGTCGATGTCGAGAGGACTGGCTCGCGCGGAAACCGCCTATAAGCGCGCCCTAGCCGCAGCCGATGCCCGGCGTGAGAGCGACTATGATGGCCGGGGCAACTTGTCGGAGCGGCAACTGGCGACCTTTTGCCGGTTCTTTCTGGAAGTAGCGCTGGACCAGATCACCTATATGACCCGCGGGCTGGCGATTGACGAGATGCTCAGCCGCTTGCACGGGTTGGTGCAACTCATGCGCCTGAAGCGCAAGTGGCGGCCGGAAACGTATTATGTGCTAGAGGCCGTGTTTCTGAAAGGCAGTATTGCTCGCCGCGAGGTAGAGCGGTTAACCGGACTATCGGATAAAACGGCGAAAGCACTGGCGACGCAACTCCTGCAGGCCGGCTTGTTGGCTACCGATACCACCGATCACCTAGCCCCCTATCGGGCCGCGTATCCCATTAAGCTAGCGCCCGCACTTTTCCCCGGGCTGTATCCCGCCGGCAAAGAAATCGACATGCTCCAGGTGTGATAGGATAGGGCAGGTGGTTCATCCTTGGGCTTAAACGGGTAGAATACCAGCTGACGCAATGGCCTCGCAACTGCGTTTCATAAGCTCGAAAGGGTAGCTTTTTATGGGCCACCATCCATTAAACGTCTACTATAAACGGCCCAGAAACCCTGCGATTCTGGACCGTTTTGGCAGGGCAGGCAGGCCCTCAGTACACGATCAGTTGCTGCAGCTTCAGTAGGTTACTTGCCTATCCGCATATGATAGCCGACGAAGTCCTTATCTAAAAAGACCTGCCATGCCCTTCGTCCGTAGTCGGTCGCAGCCAAGTCAATCGGTGGAGTCATTTTACCAGGAATTACTCGTGCCCAATAGTACGTGGGCAGGCCTCGACGACAACGAGAGCACTGGCCTATATCGCGGTTGCTATGATAGAAAGTGGCGGCTGGCAAAGCAATAAGGAAATAGAGCACCAGCGAGCGGGAGTACAGTTCTCAGCTGCATCGTGGCAAGTTGCAGCTGAGAACTGTACTCCCGCATAGGTGCGAACAGCGTCAAATAGGCTGTTTAGAAACGCTCGATTCTTTAGCTGGGTATTCCAATAGGCGACCGGGCAAAGCAGAGTCAGGTGTCCGTTGATCGCTAGATTCTGGCTCTCCTCGTCTCTGCCTTTTTCCTGGTCCAAAATGTCGAGAAGCTGCGGGTGGGTGATGGTGCCGGCCACGTACTGCTCCCACAGCGCGTAAGCGCGGACGTGCTGCACAACACCGCGTGCCGCCATATTGGCGCGCGCCTGGTCCACAGCGCGCGCCGTTGGGCGCAGGAAAGAGCATCTGGTGCGGGAATAAGCTCTTCTATAGGCGAGTAAACGGCAGAAAAGCGGCGTTGTGCGTTGAAGGTAAGACTATTATTATGTGTTTATTGGAGCCCCCTTTATTCGGCTCCTACATGGCTTATCCGTCTCTTGCTGAGTACCGCGCCCTAGAAGCGGAAAACATTGCCCTACGCGCGGAAATAGCGCGCGTGCGTGCCGAGGCGGACCGCCAAGCCCGCCTCGCCGAGCAGCAGCAGGCGCAGGCCGAGCGCGCGCGGCAATATCAAGTGCGCTTCCACACCGTCTTCGAGCACTCGCCGCTGGGCCACAAAATCATTGATGCCAACCTCATAATTCGGCAAGCCAACACGGCCATAGCCGCCATGCTCGGCCTGACCTCACCGCTGGACCTGCTAGGCCACCGCATCATCGAGTTTGCCCACCCGGATTACGAAGCCGACTGGACGCGTCTGCAAGAAAGCTTGTGGGCGCATCACCTGCCCTGGTTTGCCCTCGACACGTGCCTGGTACGCGTGGATGGTACGCCGCTCTGGTGCCGCGTTACTTCGGTGCTGTTTCCTGACGAAGAAGGCGAACTCGGCTATACCGTGCTGGAGGACATTGCCGAACGGCATCACCTCGAAGTTCAGGTGCAACAAACGGCCTCCAAGTTGGAGCGTGCCAACGAGGACTTGGCTGCTTCAAACGAAGAGTTGCGTGTCACTAACGATGAACTGCTGAATGCCAACTCCCATCTAGGACAGGTCAACACCGAGCTGGACACGTTTGTCTACGCGGCCTCCCATGACTTGCGCCTGCCCATTTCCAACTTGCAGGGACTCGTCCAAGCGCTCACCGATCAACTGCCCCCTGAAGCCCGGCACGTGGGCCAAGTGGAACCCATTCTGAGCATGATGCAGGAGTCGATGACGCGGTTTCGCCACACGCTCGATCAACTGGCCGACTTTAGTATCGGAAGCCTGGAGGCGAAGACGCCGCACGAGTCCGTGCAGCTCGCCACCGTACTCGAAAATATTCGCCAAGAGCTAACGCCCGTGTTAACGGCCACTCAGGGGCAACTGCTGCTCGAGTTGCCCGGCAACCCCACCCTGTGGTTTACCCCCAAGCACGTGCACTCGGTGCTGCTGAACTTAATCAGTAATGCCTTCAAGTATCGCCACCCAGACCGGGCGCCGGTGGTGCAGGTGCACAGCTACCGGGAGTCGGGCCGGCTCGTGGTGCGCGTCCAGGACAATGGGTTGGGCTTAAGTGCGACGCAGCAAGGCAAGTTGTTTCGCTTGTTTCAGCGCCTGCATACCCATGTCGAGGGCACCGGCATAGGCTTGTATCTGGTGAAAAAGATTCTCGATAATGCTGGGGGCAGCATTCGGGTCGAGAGTGAGTTGGGTCGGGGCTCCACCTTCATTGCCGTATTTCCTAAACTAAGCCGCCAGGTGGCAGGGGTATAGCCTACTCTAGGGGTGTCCAGAAATCGGTCGTTTTACGTGCACTTTTTTGTACCCCACTGAAGGCCCCAAAAACGGCGTTTGTCAAGCTGTTTTTTTGGACCCTTTTATGGACAGTGATTTCTGCTCTCGGCTGGATTCTGACTTCACAGGTGTTGCTGTTGTTTATCAGTGATAACTGCATTAGCATGAAACTCAATGTATTAGCAATGTGTATTGTATATATAAAACAAGATATAAGCGAATAGCTTTGTCCATTTTTGGAAAAAAGCGTTAAAAAGGTCTAACTTAGTCTGAAATAAGGGTAAAAAAATGGAAAATATAAATTCTGGAGATGACCTCCTGTCCGCCATCCACCGGATGATAGAATCTGATCACACTCCGTCATTCAGGGAGCTTGTTGATCAAAAGAAAAAAGAGCTAGGTATAAACACTGACTATGAGTTCTCGAAAATGGTTGGCATTGCTAATAATACATTGGCAAGACTCATAGATGGAGAAACTCAAAAAATAGATCTGTTTTCAGTTTTAAAAGTAGGTCAGTTTCTAGGGATCCAGTTCAATAAAATAGCTGAAGTCTTTGTAGCATCTCTGAAACCTGAGTTTGTTGGGGAACTTGATTTAGCTGCTAAGGCAAATTTTATTTTAAAGAATTTTAATCTGCCATCTCTTAAAAAGATTGGCTTTATTAAAAATACAACAGATATAAAAGAAATTGATAGAAAGATAACTTCTTTCTTCGGGCTGGAAAGTATATATCAATACGGAAAAGATATACCTGCTGCTCTTTTTAGTAGGGCTAAGCAAAGAAGTAAAGATGAAATGCGCACAATGTGGATTGTAGCGGCTGTTTCGCAATTTCAGCGAATAAATAATCCTAATCCATATGATAGAGAGGCATTATTGGCTTTAATTCCTAAAATTAAATATTATACTCTAAATGAGGAGTCAGGTTATGTTATGGTATTGCGAGCATTGTATAAAGTCGGAGTGACTGTTATTATGCAAAAATATTTATCTAATACGGCAGTTAAAGGGGCGAGCTTTGCTATAAATAATAAGCCATGTATTACGGTTACAGATTTTAAACAAAAATATTCAACAATATGGTTTACTCTAATACATGAATTGTATCATATTTTGTATGACTACGAAGAATTGAAAGCTTGGAGATATCATTTGTCTGGAGAGGCGAATCTTTCCAATGACTTATTCAATGAGGACATGGCAGATAGTTTTGCACGTGATAGGTTACTCCCTAAGGCAAAACTTGATTTTATAGCTTCTAGGATAGATTTGCCGGCTTCAGTTCGTAAATACTCAGAGCAAATACAAGTGCATCCAAGTATTATATATGACTTTTATTGTTATAACGAGAGGTATTACAACAATAATAATGATGTGTATTCAAAGTATCAACACCTATTCGGAAATCCAGAAAAGGCAGTAAAAATTGTTAGAACAACTCCTTTTGATGAGGATAGTGTCTACGAGCATTTAAAAGAAGTTGAAACTGTTTATAATTTTTAATAGCATGAATGACATTTTTGAAACCCCTGAAGATAGTCAAGATAGAAAGCGTAAGGCTTTTCAAAAGGAGTTGGAAGATCTCCAAGAAGCCGAGCGTCGGATGGAGAAGGAATTTCAAACAAGAATAGAATTTCCTAAGAAGACTTCTGATTCTTTGGAGGATGATTTTATTAGTAGTGAGGAAGAGTCTATGATTGACAGTTCAGAGAATCCTGGACTTGTTGAAAAAATGTGGCATGAGGCACAAAATGTAATTATCAAGCGAGTAAAAAAGGGGCACATTAGAACAAGCATCCTCTTAGAAAAGAAGACATATCTAAAAGCAGCTTCTAATACACGGGATTCTAAGTTTTCTTTTAAGGATGCCACAAAACAAATTTTTGACATTGTTGATGATTGGGCGGCTACTGAGGGAGAAGGTATTGAACTAGCTATAAGTTTATGGGAGTTAAACGAAAGCGCAGGTTTCCATAAATCTAAAAAGGCTAGACCCAAGAAAGTGTGACAGCTGCAATCTATGCCCGTGTGAGCACCCGCGACAAAGGCCAGGACAACGAAAACCAGCTACGTGAACTGCGGGCCTTCGCCGAGCGGCTCGGCTATACTATATGTAAAGAGTACCTCGATACCGAGTCGGGGGGTAAGGCTGACCGGCCGCAGTTCAAGCACCTCTTTCAGGATGCTCACCAACGTCGCTTCGACGTGGTGCTTTTCTGGGCTCTCGACCGTTTCAGCCGGGAAGGAGTAGTAGAAACCCTCAACCACTTACAAAAGCTATCCTTAGCTGGTGTGCAGTTTAAGAGCTACACCGAACAATACCTCGATAGCACTGGCATGTTTAAGGATGCCATCATCAGCATCTTGGCCACCATCGCTAAGCAGGAGCAGGTGCGCTTGGGGGAGAGAACCAAAGCCGGGCTGGCGAGGACCGTGGCAAAGGGCACCAAGTTGGGCCGACCAGGTGTCGATGCGAAATTAGTGGAGCAGGTGAGGCGGCTGAAGGAAACAGGTATTTCCAACCGGGCTATTGCTACGGCGCTGAATATATCCGCTACTACAGTTGGCAAGGTGCTGCTCGATACCATGCCGCTTGTTAGCTAACTGTCCTTTTTACTCGCTGGAGCGGGAGGCAGCTTTGAGTTCTTCAACTCATTGCTAACCTCTTATCCCAGCGTATGAAAATTTATCTAGTTGTTGCCAGCCTGGCAGCGGCTCTGTTGATTCAGGCAGAAGTGCAGGCAAAAATGCCTGACTTGCACATCGAGCTGGTGGCGCTCGACGACACCACCAAGATTCATGTTATTGAGGGCTTATTCCTGCACACGCCAGCTGGCACCGCCCTGCACGTGCAGGCGGCGCCTATGCCTGAGGCAATGGTGCGCGTGGAGTACTCGGAGCCGCCGCGCTATGATTACCGCCAGGCACGTCGGGTTGGCCGGCGATACGAAAGAGCCAGGCGCTATTACCGGCGCCAGAACAGGCGCGACAACCGCGACCTCAGGCAAGACAACGGCAGAAGTCGCGCTATGAAAAACGGCACCCGCTCATAGTATACTGAACGAGCACCCACGAAAAAGGCCCATTCCAAGTCGGAACGGGCCTTTTTAATTATCTATTATGGAAAGCAAATTCTAATTCTTCGAAATTTTTGAATTCCTCAACAATGAGCTCTTTGTTGTCAATATAAGCTGCATATGGGCCATATTTCGTTCGGAAGCTATCTTGGGTTACCCACTGTGCATGAAGAACAAACTTTTGATAACGTATCAAATCTGAAATAATCAGAGGTAGATCTACAATGAATCTTGTCGCTTGCTTATCGTATGTTTCTTTAGCAACACGGAGGGCTTCTTTTGCCATTTCAACACGATCTTCATATGCCTCTGCTTTAGTGATATCGTCAATATTTAATAGCCCTTTATCACCCACAGTGCTTAGGTCAAAAGGCTCTATGCTATTTAAAGCCTTTTGAAGTCTTGCTACTTCCTTAGAGTATTTTACCAGGTCCCGCAATTGCATTGTTAATTGTTCCTTTTCCATTTTATCATATTTAAAAGCACTGGAAAGATAGGAACTATGCTGCGTCGTCGAGCGCATCCAGTCGGTCAATTTCGGCCTGCTTCATGGCCTCGTCGACGTGTACGTATTTCATCGTCATACTTAGCTTCTTGTGGCCCATTAGCTTCTGGAGTACTTCGACCTTGCCGCCTCGTCGGATGAAGTTGGTGGCAAACGTCTCGCGGCCGATGTGGTGGTGAATCTTGGTTTTGATGCCTAGCCACAGGGCTATTTTCTGCAAGGCCCGGTTGGTGTACTGGTCGGTATAGAGGAAAAAGCCCTCGGTACCGTTCTCCTCGCGGCTGGCCTGCAAGTAGCTCAAGGCTTTCTTGGTGATGGGCAGCAAAGTTTCCTTCTCATCGTAGCGGAACGTCTTCTGCACCTTGAGTTCGACCAACTGTCCGTTTACCTTGGCTTCCCCCATGCGCTTCAGGTCACCGAGGCGCAGGCCGCAGTTGCAGCTGAAGAGAAACTTCTGGAGCATGCGCCGGTGGGTCGACCCCACTTCGGTGCTGGCGTAATAGGTCTCCAGCGCGGCCAGCTCTTCTTCGCCTAGCGCCTTCCACTTGCCGTTTACCGTTGTATTGACAAAGTAGGCGTAAGGATCATCAAACGTGATTTTATCGCGGCGAGCCAGTTCCAGGTAGGCTTTCACGTTCCGATGTCGCCCGCTTCGAGTGTTGGTGCAGCTTTTATGCGCTTTCTTGAGCCATGCATCGAAGTCGCCAGCAAATTTGTGCGTGAAGGAATTGAATGGGATGGTTACTGGCTTAGTGCCATCCCTAAGGCAACTCTTATTAGAGGGCAGGGTACGAGCGAACTCCTGCAACTTGCGCAGGGTCGAGGTGTGGCTTTTTCGCGTGTTCTCGATGATCTGGCCTTTCTTATACCGCTCGGCTATGCGCGTCTCCATATAGCCCAGGAAGTCGGAGCCGCTGGCAGTCGTATTATACTGACGCAGGAACTCGTCGGCCGTGAGCACCAACTCCGGTTGGAGTCGGTAGCGCACGAAAATTTCATTGGCTTTGGCCCGGACTTGGCCGATGAGCAGATTGTTGTCGGCGGCCTTACCGGCGAGTGGACCACCCACTGCGGCTTCGGTGCGGGCAAGCAGCTCGTTGTAGCCGGCCCCTTGTTTTTTCCTCGGCAGCTTGTCTAAGCACCGGCCGGCCTCCTCGTCGAATAGGCGCTCAGGCCACGCCAGCTCGAGCGGGATGTTGGCCACTTTGCGGTGAATGATGACTTGCAGGCGCAAGGTGTTCAGGCCATTCTTCTGCGCAGGTTTACGGAGGTTGATCGTAGCGGAAAAACTCACGTGGTAAACATTTGGTAAACAAGTAACGAAAAGAAGCCGCCTCAAACCTTCGTTTCCAGCTCGGAAACGAGGTTTGAGGCGGCTTCAGCCTAGCCCGAAGGCCAAAAAGTACCAGAGACGGGAATCGAACCAGTTTGGTCTTATCGTCGCAATACGGCTCTACTATTTCTTGTCCTAACCCATCACTGCTTGCAAATGCTTACGATAGCGTTTGACACTGGAAAGGCTCATACCAGTCAAGTTCACCGTTTCCGCCACTGATAAGCCCTTGTCCAGCGCTTTCTTGACTTTAGCTAAATTCTCAGTATCGAGTCCCTTGGGACGACCGATATGTCTACCCTGTGCGGCGGCCAACTGTTGTCTTGCCCGAGTCTTTTCCAAAATGCTTTCCCGGTCGTACTCAGCCGGCGAGGCGAAGATGGAGAGCATAAACTTGCCCGCGGGCGTAGTCGTGTCAATACCTAGATCAAGCGCCTTGAAATGAATGCCCCGCTGGTAAAACAAATTGACCAAGTGAATCACATGGTCGCGGCTACGACCTAAACGAAAGAATCGAGCTACGAGCACCATATCGCCTTCCCGTAGTAAATCGAGCATCTCGTCGAGTGCTGGACGCTGCAGACTCATCCCCATGATTTTATCTTGGAAGATGTGATCACACCCAGCCTTGGCTAGGATGTCGAGCTGCGTATCCAAGTTCTGGGCGACGGTGGAGGCGCGTGCATAGCCGAAGGTTTTATTCATGGTGTCAGAAAGCCGGGTTCATAAAGATAAACCCCGTTTTCTTTCTGGTCTGACTTCTTGGCCCCGGTTTTTGACTGCTTTGTTGTGAGAACAGTAGGGAAGCGAGGTAGGCCAGGAAGTTTTGATATATTGGCCTACTGTCAAGGTGTCTAGGGAAGAGAATCGCTATGTAGAAAAGCCGCTAAAACGAGGATTTTGGCAAGTGTGTATATGTTAAATACTGTATATAATACTTACTGTCCCATATCCGGCATCCAGTCCCCACCAAGCCTTGCTCAGCGTAGCGTATGACGTTAGTCTGACAGGTAGTAAGGCAACTTCCCCCGAAGTACGAGCGGCTAGTACGGTTGCGCTACTTCGAGGAATTCAGCTACGAGGAGGTGGCGGCAAATGCAGGCACCGGTGGGCACCGTAAAGGCCCATTTGTTTAAAGCACGGGTCTTGTTGGGGAAGCTGCTCCAGCAGAGCAACGCTGCGGCGTGAGTGAGCCTTGGACCTACTCTTAGGAAGAACGCCCCCTTAGCCCGAGGTTAGCAGCCATTGGCTGGCTGCCTCAGGCGTGTCGAAAAACTGGCTCATAATCCCGTAACGGTACTGACCTTGCCGGCACACATCCACGGCTTGCAGGCGTAAATCGAGCGCCCGTGCCGGCACTACGGCCACGTGGGTCAGGTGCCCCCCACCGCCGACCTGCGTGAGCCAGATGGCGAGCAGCCAGCCCATATACGCTTCGCTCGCGGTAGCCCGCTGCCGCTGATCAGTCAGCAGCTTGCTGTACCCCGTACGTTGCAAGAGGCGCAGCACTTCAGTAAATACCGCCTGCGCGGCGTCAGAATCCAGCGACTCCGGGGCCCAAATCAGGTGAATATAGCCTTCGGGACAGATTTGCAACTCCCCGGCCGGCAGCAAGATAGGCTTCTCCATAGTGCATGAATAAGTATTAGCTGACGTAAGCTAAACATAGCATTAAATGCAGATATCATAACACTATAAGGGTAACACTTTCGGCGCAAGGGATTAAGCGCGGGAATATAGTTCTCAACGCTCGTTAAACAACCGAATGCTTGATCGAACAGGATAAGCATCGGTTTCCACTGCCCTCTTTCAGGGTCTAAAGGAGCCCGTAACTGTAAGCCGAGTGGGCTTTGGTGCTTTCACAACGCGTTGCTCACGTAGCAAAAACACTGAAACAATTCTCTATTCGCCCTTGTGCTTCATTCAATCCACTACTGGCTGTTCTGCAACGGCGCCTTGACTTTTTGTCCGGTATCAGTTAGCGCTAGGGTGTTACTTGATGTCTTCGGAGGAGCCTAGTTGGGTGGCCCTGCTCGGGGGGCAACAGGAAACTGGTGCAGTGCCTACTGGCGGGACATACATGCGCAGCCGCATTCCCTTGCCGCCGTAGCGTCCAGCTTTCGCTCGTCGGATCGTCTTCGGGCGCTGGTTGCCTGCTGGAGTAGCCTTACAAAGCCAGTGGTATTTCCACGGTGAACGTGCTACCGCTGCCCTCGGCGCTCACTACCGCAATCGTGCCGCGGTGCCACTCGACGATGGTCTGGCACAAGGAGAGGCCTAGGCCCGTGGTGGGCTCGCCGCGCAGGCCCGGCCGGCGAGCCGACGTGAAGCGCTCAAATAGATGGGGCTGCAGGGCTGCCGGAATGCCCACCCCGTCGTCGCGGACGTGGAAGCGTACGCAGTCTGGGCCTGTTTCGACCTGCACCGCGACCTGCCCACCATCAGGCGTAAACTTGAAGGCGTTGCTGACCAGGTTGGTGAGTACCTGGTTGAACTTGTTCACGTCGAGGTGGGCGTATACTGGCTCCGGGGGCAGGGCGTACGCGAAGTGAAAGCCTAGCACCCCCTGCCCGAGCTTGAGTTGCTCTAACGGTTCGCGCAGCACTGCCCCAACCTCCACCCGCTCGAGCTGGAGGTCCGCGTCGACGCCCGACAAAAATTCGATGGCCACTAAGTCCCGAATCAGTTTCAGGCTGTTGCGGCTGGTATTTTGCAGCACCTGCAGCAGCTTGGCAGCCTGACTATCGGCCGCCACCGCAATTTCCTCGACGAGGTAGTCGGTAATCTGCTCCATCATGGCGAACGAGCCGCCCAGGTCGTGGGACAGGATTTCCAGGGTCGCGTTTTTGCGTGCATTGAACGCGTCGGCGTTGCGCTGGTAGCTCTTGGCTGCGCTAATGTCGCGCAGGGTGCCACAGACCAGTAGGGAACTAGACCCCTTCGACGAGCAGTAGGGCGTCAGACAAAAGGTTTGCTCGGACTGGCTGGGGCGCAACAAGCGCACCTCCACTTCGTCCGTGACCTGGCCGCGCACCAGCACCTTCCAGTACTGCGCCAGATAGGCCCGGTCGTCGGGGTGCAACCGGTCGAGCAAAGCGCCCAACTCGTCGTTGACTTGTTCTCGGTGTCCGCCCAGAACCGTTTCGTAGGCCGAATTGACAAATACGACCCGGGCTGCGGCCACGTCATAGACAAAATGTACCTGGGCACTGGCTTCCGCCTGTTCCCAGTACAAGGCGGCGAAATCCGACATGAGGTTGAAAATACTGTCTGGTAAAGATAGCCCTTTATGTGTGGCTCACATTTGAATATTTTTAAGGAATGCCATGCCGTGCTTCAGCTTAGCAACGCTCGAAGGCAGAATGACTGTTGCGCTTAAACAGAGCCTATTGCCAATTCTCGAACCTTTAATGACTCGATTCACGTACCTGATGCGGGTGGCAAAACACTTTATTGCGGCCATATTTTTTTGCACTTAGGCACTTGACTTCAATTCCTGAGCTGAAGCGGATTAGTAGAGAGAGGTAACGCGGCCCGCAAGCAACCTGCTGGAGCCGTATGGGAAACGACGTTTGTGTTGTTGATGGTAGCAAGTGGCTTCCTGCTAGCTTTCCAGTGCTCGTTGTAGAGTCAGCCCCTGCTATAGAGGTTGCCCGAGTTTACCACCACAATGAACGGCACCGGAGCGGGCTTCCCGCTACTGCTACTGCCCACCTTGGGCGCCGCGGCCATGCAGGTATAGGCTAACGCGCTATAGTTCAGCTTATAAGTGCCGAAGCAACCGCGCAGGTAAGAACCTGCGTAAGCTTACTACACCGGTTTCCTTGTACGAGCTTTACTGGCTCACCGGCCTCGCATGAACTCCACACCCCATACTCCGCCCGACCCTTCGCTACAGGCCGCCCTACGAGCCGCCGAAGAGCTACTCGACACGCTGCCCTGGGGCGTGCTGGTAGTAGATGAGCAGCGCATTGTCCAACGCGTCAATCCGCTGGCGGCTCGTTGGTGCGGGACGGTGCCCGACGCGCTCCTGGGACGGGCCCTGGCCGAGGCCGACTTGTCGCCGGTGGTATTGACGACGCTGCTGCAGCTGCTCGAGCCGGGGGCAGAAGCGCCCCGCGAAGTATGGCTACCCCAGTCGGAGCAATGGATTGCTCTCTCTAGCACCCGCCGGTCCGCTGGCTGGGTGATCCACGGCCAGGATATCACGCCGCAAAAGCGCCGGGAGCAGCAGTACCAGGCCCTGGCCGAGAATACACCCGACGTGCTCACCCGCTGGGGGCCGGACCTGCGCCTGCGCTACGCCAACGCCGCCTTTGCCGACAAAACCGGGGTGCCCCTGGCTGAATTACGGGGCCGCACCAACCGCGAGATGGGTCAGCCCGAGGCCATTGCGGGTCCCTACATGGCCGCCTTGCAGCGGGTGTTCGACACGGGCCAGCCCCAGGAGCACTTCAACTCGTTCCCCACTCCCCACGGCGAGGTCTACTACTCGCGCCTGGTGCCCGAGCTGCGCGATGGCCAGGTCGAAACCGTGCTCGGCATTGCCCGCGACATCACCGAGCTCAAGCAGGCCGAGGCCGTGGTCCTGCGCCGCGTGGCCGCCGCCGACGCCTTCCGCCTGCAACTGGCCGATGCGCTGGGTCCGCTGGCCGACCCGGCCGCCATCCAGGAAGCGGCGACGCGCCTGACCCGCCAGCACTTCGGGGCCGACCACTGCTACTACTGCGAGCTGGCCGACGGCCAGGGCCTCATCCGGCACGACGCGGCCGCCGACGGGCGGCCCTCGCTGGCCGGCACCTACGCGCTGGCCGACTTTGCCCTGCTGCGGGCGGCTATCGAGGCCGGCCAGCCTTTGGTGGTAGCCGACGTGCGCACGGCCCAGGACGTGGACGAGGGCCAGCGCCAGCTCTGCCTCCGGCTGCAGCTCCTGTCCTACCTGAACGTGCCGGTACTCCAAAACGGCCAGCCGGCCGGCGTGTTTAGCCTGATGCAAAGTGGCCCCCGCCAGTGGACCCCGGACGAGGTGAGCCTGGCCTGGGAAGTGGCCGAGCGCACCTGGGCCGCCGTGGAGCGCACCCGTGCCGAGGAGGCGCTGGCCCGGTCGGAAGAAAAATACCGCACGCTGTTCGAGACGATGGACCAAGGCTATTGCCTGATGGAACTCGTGCTTGGCGAGCGTGGGCAGGTCGTCGACATCATCTACCGCGATGTGAACGCGGCGTTTGAGCAGCAGGTAGGGTTCGGCAATGTGGTGGGGAAACGGGCCAGCGAGGTTTTTCCGCGTATCGAGCAACAATGGGTTGAAGGTCTGACCCGCGTGCAGCAAACGGGTGTTCCCGAACGAGTGGAGGGGTACAATGCCGACGCAAAACAATGGTTTACCGTCCAGTATTCGCGCGGCGGCGGCCCGGGCAGCCCGTTCGTCGCCGCGGTGTTCACTGACATCACCGCCCGCAAGCAGCAGGAACAGCAGCAAGCGTTCCTGCTGCGGTTTTCTGATACCCTACGGGCGGAAATGAGTGCCCCCAACGTAGCGGACCGGGCGCTCGAAATGCTCGGGAAGCAGCTGCGGCTCGACCGTTGTTACATCGGCCTTTATGACCTGGCCCAGGACCGCGGCCTTTTTCCCCATCAGGTAGGCAACCACCGCATCCCGTCCCTGCCCGCCGAGGTGCGCTTGTCGGATTTTCCCGACGCCCTGCGCGTGGCCTCTGACCGGACGTTGCGCATCGACGACCTAGCCCACACCGCCGGCCTTTCCGACACGGACCGGCAGAACCTGGGGGCCCTGGGCCTGCGGGCCCTCGTCGCCGCCACGCTGCGCCGCGGGGACGCCGGGCCGCAGTGGGCCATCGTCGCCCTGTCGGCGGAGGTGCGGCACTGGACCCCGGGCGAGGTGGCCCTGCTCGAAGAAGCGACCGAGCGCACCTGGGCGGCCCTGGAACGCGCCCGCGCCGACGAAGCCCTGCGCGAATCGGAAGCGCGGTTTCGCGCCGTGGCCAACCTGGTGCCTGACTTGCTCTGGCGCAGCACCCCCGACAGCGACACCACCTGGTACAACCAGCGCTGGTACGAATACACGGGCCAGACGCCCGCCGAAGCCGCCCGCTACGGCTGGACGGATGCCCTTCACCCCGATGACCGAGCTGAATCAAGTCACCGCTACCACACGGCCGTGGTCAGCGGCCAGCCGCTGGTGCAAGAGTACCGCATCCGCTCGGCGCAGGGAGAGTACCGCTGGTTTCAGGTACAGGCCCTGCCCCTGCTAAGCGAGCACGGCACGGTCACGGCCTGGTACGGGGCCGCCACGGACATCCACGCCCGCAAGCTGGCCGAGCAGGATGTGCGCCACACCGAGGAGCGGCACCGCGCCGAGTTGGAACAACAAGTGGCCGCGCGCACCCGGGAACTGCAGCAAAACCGCCGCCTGCTGCAAGCCGTGTTCGACGCCTCGCCCACCGCCATTGTTGTTATGCGCCTGCTGCACGACGCGGCGGGGCAGGCCGAGGATTTTGAGATTTTGATTTTCAACGCCTTCAACCAGCAAGTGGTGGGCCGCGACGACCTGGTGGGGCAGCGCTTCACGGCCCTGTTTCCGCAAACGGTGCCCCACGGCATCCTGGCCCGGCTGCTGCACGTGGCCACCACCGGCGAGCCAGCCGATTTCGAGCAGTGGTACGAGGGCGAAGGCATGCAGCACTGGTTTCGCCACATTATGGTGCGCCAGGACGGCCTGCTGGTGCTGACATCGGAAGTCATCACGGCCCGCAAAACCGCCGAGCAAGAGCGCGCCCGTACCCTGCGCCTGCTAGAACAAGCCGAAGCCGTGGCCGGCCTGGGTAGTTGGGACTACGACCTGCTGAGCCAGGAGTTTCGGTGGTCCGATGGCCTGTATCAGCTGTTCGGTTTGCCTCTGGGTCAGCCAGTCCGCCCCAACATCTACCTCGACTACGTAGTAGACGAAGACCGGGTACGGGCGGAGGACTTGGTGCACCGCGTGCAAACGGGCGACGGTTCCTTTGAGGACACGTTGCGCCTGCGTGTGGACGGGCAAGTGAAAACCGTGCGTATCAAGTCCGTGGTGCTCCACAACGCGGCGGGTCAGCCTGTGCGGGTGCTGGGCGTGGACTTGGACCTCAGTGAGTTGCAACGCCTGGAAGCCGACAACCTGCGCCTGCGCCTAACTCAACAGCAAGCCTTATTCGAGGCGGTGCAGGCAGCGCAGGAAACCGAGCGCCGACGCATGGCCGAGAGCTTGCACAATGGCATCGGCCAGATCCTATTCGCCACCAAGCTGCGCCTCGACCAATTGCACGCCCCCGTGCTGCATACGCTGCCGACCCTGGTGGCCGCCCGCCACGAGGCTGACCAGCTGTTGAACGAGGCCATTCGGCAAACACGCGTCCTTTCCCACGAGTTGGTGCCGCTGACGCTGGAGCAGTTTGGCTTGCCCGTGGCGCTACGAGACATCGGCCGCAAGATGAGCACGCCGCACTTGCGCTTTACCTGTCACGTGCTGCTCGATGAAGAGGCCTCTGCTCTTTCGCCGACCCTGCAATTGGCCCTCTACCGCATGGCTCAGGAGTTGGCCCTCAACATCAGCAAGCATGCCCAGGGCGCTACGGAAGCCAACTTGGAGTTGGAAACGATGCCGGGCTGGGTGCTGCTGCGAGCCGAAGACAACGGCCCCGGGTTTGGCGCGAAGACGACGGCCGCTGGATTGGGGCTACGCAGCATACGCGACCGGGTGGCTCTGCTCGGAGGCCAGTTGGAAACCGGCTCCGTCCCGGCTGGCGGAGCCTTTGTACGGATCCGGATTCCCCTACCTAATCCTTCTACCTCATGATCCGCTTATTTCTCGTCGATGACCACACCATCCTGCGCGACGGCCTACGTACGCTCTTTCAGCAGCAAACCGACCTACATGTGGTCGGGGAAGCTGAAACCGGCGAGTTGCTGCTGGCCCAATTGCCCACCACGCCCTGCGACGTCGTGCTACTGGACCTGCACATGCCGGGGCTCGACGGCTTAGCTACCACCCAGCGGCTGCGCGCCGAGTTCCCGACTGTGCGGGTACTGATTCTCTCGATGGCCGACCACGAACGCGCCATCGGGCAGGTACTGGCAGCCGGGGCCCAGGGCTATGTGCTCAAAAACGCGGGCCACGACGAGATTGTAGTGGCCGTGCGGGCCGTGGCCGCCGGCAAGCGGTTTTTATGCTCCGAGCTAGGACTTTCGATGCTCGAGAAGGTCCTGACTGGAGTACCGGAAGTTATTACCCAGCCCGTGAGCGGCCTCACAACGCGGGAGCAGGAAATCTTGCAGTTGGTAGCCGATGGGCTGACCACTGCCCAGATTGCTGACAGACTGTTTACCAGCCCCCGCACGGTGGAAACCCACCGGCAGAATATCATGGAAAAAACCGGCGCCAAAAATACTGCTGCGCTAATAAAAACGGCGCTCGTTAAGGGCTGGCTGAGGTGAAACGGCCGTCTAAGCAGTGGCCCACTGGTGTCTTGGCTAGCCATGGGCAGGTGGTTGCGCCGCCCAGCTTCAGTCTGGTAAGTTGCAATGGCCTGGGGACTTAAGACGTGGTTATCGCCTGCCTCTTGGCCCAACCCAAAGAAGAGGTCCTTGCATAAGGGACGCACTCGTTGCTTATTCCTACCCCAAGTCTGCAATGGCGCACGCTACCAAAATGACCAAGTCCAACGTGAGGAGAGCAGTCAGGGGTATGGCACGACTCTTCAATCTGTCAAGCGCAAGAGGGCTACCAACGCAAAACTGCCGTCCTACGGCTTGCTATTGATGCGTCTGCTTCTATCGGTTGCATCACGATTATCAACGAAAACCCTCATCTAAGCTCCACTCCACCGGCCTGTCGAAACAAACAGGTCGGTGGAGTGGAGCTTAGATGAGGGTTTTCGTTAAACGACTTGCTGCGATTGCTGTACCCAGCAGCGTGGCATGTAGAACACCTCTTTGGCTAGAGGCCCATCGTGTCTTTGATGTTGCCCATGATGGTATCGGTCAGCGTCATTTGCTCCACTTGCGCGTCGCCTTCGGGTACCGGTGGCGCTAGCTTGGGTTCTCCCCCTAGCGGTTGCGCTTTTACTACGTGGAACTCGCCTTTGTCATCGATGGACGGCTCCTGTGTCCAGCGGCCGTTCGGCGTACCCAGGTCGTTGACGCTGGTACCCACGAAAGCGTAGCTGAACTGCTGCACTTCCTGGCTTTGCGGAAACGAGTTCGGAATAGGATGTACGCCCTGCACGCCGCCCAACTCTTCGAGTACGGCCAGCCACTGGTTCTGGTGCATACTGTCGCGGGCAATCAGGAAGGAAAGCATGTCTTTCATGCCGGGGTCGTCGGTCATTTCCCACAAGCGCGTGGCCAGCACGCGACCAGTGCTTTCCGCCATGACGTTGGCGTACATATCGGCGGCGGTGTTGCCACTGCCCACCACCCAAAAGCCATTGAAGGGCACCCCGTTGGCATCCACGGCCATCGCCGCTAGGCCCGCGGAAAGGAAGTGGCGTGGATCCATGCCCCCCATGACGGCGCCCACTATTTTGTCCTGGGCCAGTTCGTCTTTGAGGCTGGTGGGTGCCCCCTCCAGGTTGAGGGCCACGGCCGTGGCCAGCATTTCAATATGCGCCATTTCTTCGGTGCCCGTTTCCAGCAGCATGTCGCGATACTTCACCGGGCCGCGGGTGCCCCAGGCCTGAAACAGATAGTGTAAACAGACGCGAATCTCGCCTTCGATGCCGCCAATGGCTTGCTGCAGCATCCGGGCAAACGCTGGGTTCGGCCGGTCCACCCGGACGGTGTATTGTAGTTCTTTGTCATGGTAAAACATACGCGGAAAACGGGTTGGTGGAATACGCTACGACCATCGCAGCGCTACCTGCTATGCGACTCGCTTAGAGGCCTTAGCTGCTTGGAAAACACGTAAATCGTGTCCGTAGAGCCACAAAATACCGGGTACATCTACCTACGTATATCCGCCTATTCGTTCGCGGCCTGCCCTAACCTGCCGCTTATTCCGGCTCTGCTGGTTCGCAGTCACTGACTTTTTCTGCGACGAGAAACGAGTGCTTTCTGTAAGCGTACGGTCTGCTGTTGACAGCGCAATTCCTCTTACCGGATTTGTGTTCTGTTGTGTCGTAGCAATGCGGCTGCCCGCCGGGGAAGAGCCTGCTTATGGCTCAAAAGGAACCACCTTTTTAGCCCCTAGCAAAGATCAGGTTCCGTCTTAGGATTGGGCAATGCGGCTCCGACTCGCTTGTCCACCCTTGCGGCCCGCCGCCCGGGCTTCTTCTTTCGTCCACTGGTGGCCACGGCCACTCTGATGAGAGGCTTTCCCGCCTTCGCTCGCAATCCGGCGCTGTGTGGTCGCATCCATGGAAGCAAAGCCCCGGGGCGTTTGGTTGGGGTCGTGTTGTTGTTAGGGATAGCAAGAGTTGTCGCCATAATCAGGAAGGAGTAGCAGTAGGGCCTCAACTAGCCTTGCTCCTCCCTCTGATGCGCTGTCTAGGCTAGTAACTAGGTTGCGACCCATAATTATGGGGTTATGGCAGTGCAATACCGTGCTTACCGAAGGCGCTGCGCGCTATACAAACAGTAGTAGCAGCAACGAGCCCCTCGGTTGCGGACGCCGACTGACTGACACTGCGTGAACAAAACGGCTCCTTCGCGCAGCGATCAGCACGAGTCGTCGTGCAAGTGCGGCCTGCGGATAATGCGCACTACATTTCAGTAGTTGATTGCCAGGCAAATGGGGTATAAACCCGGACGTGAGGCATACCGGCTTGACCGACCTTTGAAGCGTTGTTTCTTTCTTCGTTTCCTAGCGCTTTTTCCATGGTCGTTTATCACGAAGCTCTGCCAACCGGCTACTTGCTGGCCCTGGCGCCCGATGCGGGTGCTACTACCGAAACCGAACTGGCTGATCACCTCGAGCAAGCCTGTCGTAGCGGCCGACCCGCCGTGTGGGTGGATTGTCGCCTGCTCGATACGCTTTCCCCCACGGCGGTGTGGCTGCTGTGGTCGTGTCAGCTACGGCTGCGTCGGCGAGGTATTCCTATGATCCTGTGCGGAGCTTCAGCACGCGTGCAGCAAGTGCTGCAGCAGACGCTGGCCGGCATCAGCGCTGGCCTCCCCCAAGCCCAATCGCTTGACGAGGCCGTGGCCTTCACGGTTGCCATAAGCCGCCACCCATGAGGTCTGCTGCTTTGCCCGCTACCATCTCCCTGGAGTGCTTTCGCGCCTGGCCCTTGCCCCAACAAGCGGCTCTACTGTTTGCCGAAGGCACGCTGCTGGCCTACCGTTGGGAAACTCACCGCGCAGTGGGGCTTTACCAGCTGGCCAATTTCTTTTGTGAGCTTTCTTACGACACGACGACGTACGCGTTGCGTGAAACGCGAGCATTTACACATCTAACGGACTTCGTTTGACCGAGTAGGGCCATGGCTTCTTGGTAGACGTCAGGAGAGTATACGCTTCTCGACGAGCAACTCGGTGAAAGAGCTGGCAAAAAGAATGAACCTCCAATTAATTTACTACCTGAGCACCAGCACCCCAAGCTAGCTTAAAAGCTAAACGAACTTTATCCGTATTCAAGCAACCTGCCTGAGTGGCCTCGTGGAGTGCAGCAGGCATGATACAACTTGGGGCACCATAAGGATAGCATACTCTAGGCCACCCCTTGTGAAATGACAATTGCTTGAGAAAGCCTTTTATCTTATTGATTTAGGTAGCATTTTGCTTTATGCCACGAGGATAGTAATGCGTAAGGGTTGCTGCTTTCGGGCGTGGCTGATATGTACCCGATTCAGACTATCCTGAGTAGACCCATCTTCTTGTAGCTGAATTGAAGAGGGAAAGCAAACTGCTCACGCCGCTGGGCTGCGTTGATGGGGTTGGTAGAGGTAATGCAGTTCACCTCTTGGGTCTGACCGCCACCCATCCTCCTGCCACCACTGGGCCGGGCGGTTGCCCTGGGCCAGCAGATACTTGAGGACCGGGTGCAGTGGTTAGTGCGCGGGTCTCGGCCGGGGCCGTGGTCGTCTCCCTAAGCGGCAAGCTGTATCTTCTCCATGTGCGGGATAGCCTTTGATAGCAACCGGAAATAAAAGTACGTAAACTGCTAAACCATTCCTGGTCGTCGTTACGCGAAAAAGCGGCACATGTAGCACCCGTACCGCCCACTTTCTTCCCTTTGCCGCTTCTCTCTTTCGGCGCTTGGCCCGTATACCCCGCTATGAAATCAGCTGACGGGTATCACGCTCTCGAAACGGAGTTACGCGCGGTGCGGGCGAAACTAGAACGGCTGGAGGCTGACCGTATTGACAAGGCGGAGCACCAGGCGCTGACCGACCGCTACCAGGAAAGCCAAGTCCGGTTCCGGACCATCTTTGAGAACGCCCCCTTTGGGCAGAAAATCATCGCCTCGGACCTCGTGATCCGGCAAGCTAACCAAGCGGTGCTGGACATGCTCGGCTGTGCTAGCCCGGAGGAAGTAGTCGGCCATCAAATCAAGGAGTTTGCCCACCCCGACTACCGCGACGACTGGCACTTTCTGCAGCAGCGGCTCTGGGCCCACAAGCTGCCCCACTTCACGTTGGAAACCTGCCTGGTACGCACCGATGGGTCCTCTTTTTGGTGCCAGGTCACCTCGATGCGCTTTCCCGACAACGGGGAAGAATTAGGCTTCACGCAGCTGGAAGACATCAGCGACCGCAAGGCCCTGGAACTATCCCTCAAGCGCCTCTACGACGCGCAGGAAACAATCCTGCATTTAATCACCCACGACGTCAAAACGCCCATCGCCCACATTCAACTGCTGACCGACCTGCTACAGCGGCAAGTGGAGGCGGCCACGTTCGCGACGGACGACGCAACAGACACGGCCAAGTACCTGGCCCTGATTCGCCGCTCCTGCGCCGACGCCAACAAGCTGCTGGGCGATGTGCTGCTGCTCGGCTCACTCGACACCACCCAGGTAAAGAAGCAGCCCACCAACTTAGGCGCCCTGCTGGAAAACCGACTGGCGGCGCACCAGCTAACAGCCCACGACAAGGGCTTGGCGCTGGTTCTAGACGTGCCCTCTCAGCCCCTGCAGGCCAACCTGCACGCCGATACCTTCCAGCGGGTGGTGGACAACCTGGTGAGCAACGCGCTCAAGTTTACCCCGGCCGGGGGCCGCGTGACGGTGGGCCTGCAAGAATGCCCGGGCTGTGTATTGCTCACGGTGCGCGATACGGGCATTGGCATTCCCGAGGCGCTGCAAGCCAGTCTGTTCGAGAAGTTTAGTCCCGCAAGTCGTTCCGGGGTGGGAGGCGAGGCCAGCACCGGGCTGGGCTTGTTTATCACCCGGCAAATTGTGCAGCTGCACCGCGGCAAGCTCTGGGTAGAGAGCCAAGAGGGTGCCGGCAGTTGCTTTTTTGTGGAACT
>NZ_CP094674.1 GCF_022827545.1 Hymenobacter tibetensis | reverse complement strand
TTTTACTAGGACAAGAAAACAAGATTTTAGGGGCAGTAGGGAAGTGCACTATCTTCTCCCTCATCTGGGAAAAGTTGCTTTGCATAAGATTTGTTATAAGAGCACCCTTGGAAAAGTGGTGGTTTTGGTCCGGCTGCGCGGGGTGCTGCCAGCGTGGTACTTTGCTGGGGAGCAAGCACCGGTTTGGGAGTTTACGAAACTCATTCCCTCGGCGCATTTCGTAAACTTTGAATCGTAGACGAGTTTCTTAAACTCGCCCTGCCTTATTGAAGCCAGTTGGCCACCAAGTGGCGGGCAGCTGCTAGCCGTTTAAGAAAGGGAGCGTTCAGGTGAATAGTACCGCTGAAAGTACAATTCCAACACTAGGACTATGTACAAATTACTATTACTTTTCGCCTGCCCGGCGTTTTCTCTCTCTTGCGCATTATTATCTGGTGAACCTCGCGCCATCTAAAGGGCAAGGGATAGACCTTCTGACAACGATACTTCACGCACCCCACATGATTACCTCTTTGCGCGCTAAAATCCTCCTTATCCTAATGGTTGTTGGTCTTTCCATTGCCGGCATGGGGGTCGGGGCCAATGTCCGTCGTGACGGAGGTACGCCCGCCGTGGCTACCCAAGGGAGCGGACCGCGTTTGGCCCCCATCGCAGGATACCTGACCTGGGGCGGGTTGGGCCTGGTATTTGGGTGCTTTATGCTACTACTTACAATCGAGCGCAAACGTCAAGACAAAGTCAAGTGAGGCGCTTAGTGATAACTTATCTGTCTAGCCAAACGGTGGTATTAGCTTAGTGAATATTCCCCCTCCGAACGCTGTCACATTAGTTGAACGGTGAATTACAGAACGTAAAAAGGGGTACTGCTGCTTTCTAAGCAGTAGTACCCCTTTTGCTGATTGTTTGCTAGTCGATTACTCGACCGGCTACTCCCCTATTGGTTGGGTGGAAGGAGCGGGAGTAGGTGAGTAGCTATAAACTCCTGGAAACTCGTGGGCGTGTAGGCCTCGGCCGTTCGGGGGGTAGCGTACGCCCCATGAGGGTCCCCTAAGGCCTGAAATAAGGCGGTCATCTCTTGTTGCGCGTAGGCCGTCAGGCCCCATTGTCCTAAAGTTTGCTGTAAGGCAGCGGCTGATTGGCGCTCATACCGCACGGGTTGTCCCCAGGCCTGCGACAGGAGCGCCGTGCACGCGGGCAGCGTGAGGTTCGTGGGGCCCATCAGGTTGCGCGTCCACTGCCCAGCCCACTGCGGGTGCAGTAGATAGTGCGCCGCCACGGCCGCAATATCGGCCACGCTGATGAACGGCATATCGTGGTCTTCCGCGTACGGATACTGGACTACGCCCTGGGTGCGAATGGCGGGGGCCTGTGCCAGGAAGTTTTCCATAAAGTAGCCAGGGCGCAAGGCCACCACGTGGGCCCCCGTGGCATTGAGTTGCTGCTCGAGCTCGCCCACATAGGAAACCGTACCCAGGCCCGGAGCCATCCCCGCGCCCAGGCTGGAAACCAGCACGACGTGGGCAATTTGGTGCGTGCGGACCGCAGCGGCCCCTGCCGCGGCGATGGCCTGGTACCACTGGGGCCAATCGGACACGGCCAAGGGGGGCGGCGGTACCAGCCAGAATAAGGCATCCGCGCCCTGTGCAGCGGCCACGACGGCCCCCTCGTCGGTGAGGTCCAGGGTGACCACCTGGGCCTGAGCATGGGCCGCTACGGCAGCGGGGAGCGAGGTCGGGTTGCGAACGAGCAGCACTGCTTCGCCACCGGCTTGTAGGACGTGCTCGGCGACGCGGCGACCGATGTTGCCGGCGGCCGCGCCAATGACAATACGCATAGGGAGGACGTTAAATAGTGGTAGCAGCAGGCGTAAAGAGCTGTTGGGCCTCGGCCTCCCCACCGAACGCCTCGCGGGCGGCGAGCTGGTTCCAGTATTCGCGGTAGTACTGAATCTGCTGGCCGCGCAACTCGAAGCGCATCACATAGTCCTGGCGGTACGTGCGGTCAGTGCCGGGCACTGGTGCTTCGCAATGCACCTCCGCCCAATGAACGCCCTGCACTACGTCATGGGCGAGGCGCAGCTGGCTGAAGACGAGCGCGGGCATGCCCTGCAAGGCATGGTGCAGATACTGCCCAATGGCCGCTTGGCCTTGTAAGCGAGCGGCTGTCCCCATCTGCGGCGCATAGGGGTACTCGATGGTGGCATCCTCGGTAAAACAGGCGAGCACGGCCGGTAAGTCCGCCGTTTGAAAGCCGAGGAGCAGGTGTTGCAACACGCGCTGGGCGGTTTGGGCCAGAGGGGCCGAAGAAGGCGGGCTAACGGGCGTCAGCAGCGCAATAGGAGTCGTCATGCTGCAAAACTCCGTTCTTTACTACCGAAAAGAAAGTAGGCACCAGAAAGTATAGTAGGTACTGGTAAGTAAGAAATGAGCCCCATGAGCGCAAACGAAGAAAAAAAAGTAGCGGCCCAGCAAAAATTACGCGGTTGGTTGGACGCCAAGTCGAATCTAGACGCGAGTTGCGTCGTCCACCAAGCCTTAAATCTATTGGCCAGTAAATGGCTGCTGCTGATTCTACTGGCCCTGACGCAACGGCCGAAGCGCAATAGCGAGCTGCAACGGCAAATTCGCGGGGTCTCGCCCAAGATGCTGGCCCAAAGCCTGCGGCAATTGGAAGCCAACGGCTTGGTTCACCGGCAGGTCTTCGCCGAGGTGCCGCCCCGCGTCGAATACTCGCTGACCCCCTTTGGGGAAAGCATTGCGCCGTTGTTGGCGGAACTCTGTGATTGGTCCGTTACCTGGGAAGCGAACGTGCAGACGTTTCAGCCAGCCATCGGGTAAAAAGTAAAACGTGGCTACCTACCTATTCTAGCGGCAAGAACTACCGGAATGGCCGTAGTGCCTGAGTAGGTCAAGACCCATACGTAGTTCAAGCGTACGCTTATAACCGACGTTATATTGACCACAAGCTTCTGAGATCCGGACTAGCGAGGTAGGTTGGACATTTTATAAAGGACGCCTTATAAAATGTCCAAGGGCCGTACAAAGGTCTGTTATCTCAAGTTGCCTACGAATCCGTTGGCGACTCCTCACATGAGATAAGGCGGGAAGGACGTTCGTAACTACTGTGTACCCGGTTGAGGCTGTCCCGGGTCTAGGCATCCTCATTGACGCGGATGGAATCCGGAAAGGCAACGTGCGCGCGCAGCTGGGCGGCGTCGATGGGGTCGGTAAAGAGGTAATGCAGTTCGCCTCTGTGGTCCGACCGCCACCCATCTTCCTGCCACCACTGGGCCGGGCGGTTGCCCTCGGCTAGCAGAAAATCAATGACCGGACGCAAGTGGTCGGTGCGCGGGTCGTAGCCGGGGCCGTGTTCGGCTCCCTGAGCCGCTAGCTGTAGTCTAGGCAGGGTAGGTAAATCGAATGTAGCGGATAGTGCGAGAAGTCTGTTCTTCATGTTGGGGGGCGGCCGAAAGGTTGGTACGAAACTCCATCCGCCCCCTCGGCTACGTCCTTGTACCCGTGCCAACGCTTCGGCTACGCTCGCCGCTCGCCCGGCGCAAGCAAGCCTACAGCCTACCCTGTTTACCGCCCTGCCCTACCCTAGCGCTTACTAGCACGCTGGACCGCTTTTTCCCATTTGTTTGCCCGAACAAGAACGTACCAGGGAATTTATTTGCTTTGCATTGTTTAGTAGGGCGGCTTCTTTGTATCCCCTTCCATTTTTCTACTGCCCTTCGTCTGCTTGCCGCCCTCTGGAAGCGGCCGTTTTCGTGCGGCGACTCGCCTTGCCTATGCCCTTGTCTCTCTTACCCGACGACCCGGCTCATATAGCCGCCATCCTGGGGGCGCTACCGGGCAACTTCCTGCTGCTGTTGCCCGACGCGCCGACCTACACCATCGTGGCCATGAGCGCGGAATTGTTGGCGCAGACCGGCCGCGAGGCGGCGCAGGTCGTGGGGCAGAGCGTCTTTGTGGCCTACCCGGAAAATGAAGCGGAGTCCACCAATTCCGGCCCGGCGCAGATGCGTACGGCGCTGGAGGCCACCCTGCGGGACCACCAGCCGCACGAGCTGCCGCTGGTGCGCTACGACGTGCCCGCCCCCGACGGCCGCTTCGAGGAGCGCTACTGGTCGGGCCGCAGCAAGCCCGTGCTCGACGCGCAGGGGGAAGTGCTCTACCTGCTCTTTACCAGCCTGGACCTGACGACGCAGCAGCGGGCCGAGCGCGAGCAGCAGGCGCGTGAGCAGGCCGAACAGCGCGCCCACGAACTGGAAGCTCGCGTGCAGGAGCGCACCCGCCAAATCCAAGAACAAGGTCAGCGCTTGGAGCGCCTGTTTATGCAGGCGCCGGCGGCCATCTGCATCCTCGGCGGGCCGGACTTGGTTTTCGAACTGGTCAATCCCATCTACCAGCAGTTCTTCCCCGAGCGCCAGCTGCTGGGCAAACCATTGCTCGAAGCCCTGCCCGAGCTGACCGACCACGCCGCCTACCACACCATGCGGCGGGTATTTGATTCCGGCGAAACCAACGCGCAGCAGGCCCTGCACACCCCCCTGGCGCGCACCACCGACGGGGTGCTGGAGGACCGCTACTTCAACTACGTCCAGCAGCCGCGCTACGACGAGCAGGGCCGGGTGGACGGCGTGCTCGTGTTCGGCTTCGAAGTCACCGAGCAGGTCCAGGCCCACCGCCTGGTGGAAGCCAGCGAGCAGCAAGTGCGCACGTTGGTGGACAACGCCCCGTTTCTGATGGGCCTGTACGTCGGACCCGAGCTGCGCTTTCACTTGGCCAACCAGGCCATGCTCGACGGCCTGGGCAAGGGACCGGATGTTATCGGCCAGCGCTATATCGACGTGGTGCCCGAAATGGAAAGTTATGGCGTCATCGAGCAAATGCACCAGGTCCTGGCGACGGGGCAGGCCCTGCACCTGCGCGACCAACAACTCGAAGTGGTCATGCAGGGCACGCCGCAAACCTTCTGCTATAATTACAGCTTCATCCCGCTACGCGACGCCGAAGGCCAGGTGTACGGCCTGTTGAACACGGCCGTGGACGTCACCGACCTCAAGCTGGCCAACGAGCAGCTGCGGCGCACCAACGCGGACCTGGACAACTTCATCTACACGGCCTCCCACGACCTGAAGGCTCCCATCAGCAACATTGAAGGCCTGTTGATTGAGCTGCGCGAGCACCTGCCCGAAGGCGGTCCGGGCGCGGCCGTCGTGCCGCAGCTACTGGAGCTGATGCAGAATGCCGTCGAGCGCTTTCAGCTCACCATCGCCCAGCTCACCGACCTGACCCGCCTCCAGCAGGCCCACGCTCAGCCGCCCGAACCCGTGGACGTGGCCGAGCTCGTCGAGGCCGTGCGCCTGGACCTGGCCCCTCAGCTGGCCGCGGCCGGAGCCCGTCTGGAAGTGGCGGTCAGTGCCTGCCCCACCCTCTCCTTTTCGCCCAAAAACCTGCGTTCCGTCATCTATAACTTGCTCAGCAACGCCGTCAAGTACCGCCATCCCGACCGCGCCCCGCACGTACGGCTGCACTGCCGGCCCGGCCGCGGCAGCGCCGTGCTGGAAGTACAGGATAACGGCTTGGGCCTGAGCGAGGCGCAGCTTCCCAAGCTCTTTGGGATGTTTCAGCGCTTGCATACCCACGTCGAGGGCTCCGGCCTGGGCCTGTACATGGTCAAGAAAATCGTGGACAATGCCGGCGGCACCATTGCCGTGGAAAGCCAGGCGGGCGTGGGCACCACCGTTACCGTGCACCTCCCGGCGTAGCCTCCTCCTGGCGGCTACAAACAAGCTATCACGACTTAACGAGGCGGCTTAAAGGCTTACTACAGGCTGTAAACGTGTGCGTTTATAGCAGGTAAAATGTGCGGTGAGCACGTAGCAGAGGGGTTTCGCACCAAACGACACGCAACCTGCTATTGCGGAGACCTGCATTCCAATGTCACTTGCTGATTGGGCAGCCGAGATAGGAGAACTGATTGAACAGCTAGCGTCTCGTCACGAATAGTCGATTATGTTTTCCATTAACAGCCTGTTGCTTGCTAGTAGGCAAATAGGATTTTGGGCAAGGTAGCAGGCGGCTTTTTTTCCTTTTGTTTCTTGAAATCGTAGTTAACATAAAGTTGCTTCTCGGACAGCTTAAATTACCGTTTTCTCGAACCATTAGGCCTCCCTGTCTTCGCGCCTCGGCCTATGGCTCATAGGGCTCGACTTGGTCTTGCTCAGCGGGAACGTTGCAGGCGACCTCGGCACGTGCTGCCTCAGTAGAACGCAGGTATTGTCTCCACAAGACGACACAAGCACTGAGCAGCACCCCACTGGAAATCGCGCCTGCCATCATCACCTCGGTGGTGGTCCAGGGGCGGGGTGAGAGGGGTGCAAAAAGGGTCTTCGCATTTGGCGGGTCTTGGAGCAGCAACCCAGTGGTCCAATTGAGAGCGGCATGTACTCCAATCGCGGCGGGGACGCTCCGCCAGCGGGCAACGACCAACCCGAAGAGCAACGAGCCAACCGTTGTCCCGACCAGCGCAACCTGCCAGGGCCACCCCTGCACCAGGTGAAACAGGGCGAAGAGTAGGGCCGTCACCAGTTGCGCTTTCCAGTGGCCAATGCTGGCGATTAGCCGCTCGAAACTGTACCCACGAAAAACGAGTTCCTCCACGGCGTTCCCCCACAGCAATGCCACAAGAGACAGTACTGCCGCCGTGGGGGAAAACAAGGGGTTATACGCCCAGGGCAACGGAAGGGACACGTTGATGCACAGCGCGACGACCAGCATGAGCAATGCTCCCCCGATGAGCCCGGCCAGCAACTGACCCATCCGGAGCCACGAGGCATTGAGGCCGAGCACCGCGAGGGAACGATTCTCGCGCCGCAAGAAAAGGAAGGTCAGCAACAGCAGGGCGACGACGAGGACCGCGGGATGGGGAACCGGCAGCAGTTGCGGCGCAAGCCAGATGGGGGAGCAGACGACCATAAACACGACGGCGGGCAGCGCAGACCGCGGAGGTTCATTCGGCGCGTGCAAATTGCGAGAATCGTTGCGCTCATTCATGGGTGTGGTTTGAGGATTTCTTCTTACAACAGAGCGGCTCTACACGCCAAGCACTTACTGAATTGCTTTAGGGCACGTTGTCAGTAAGCCGAACGGGGAGCGTAGCGCGCGGCAGGGCTCCCCTAGATGGCCCATCGTCGAAAGCGTTTAGGAGCGTAGCTGGGCATATAACGGAGTGGCGAGGCAGGAGCAGTGTAAAGCAAGTTTAACGCTCCTTTCGGTGAACGCCTAGCAATTAGCTAGCGCCAGGTACCAGATTCCACTTGTTATGAGAGATCAGGCAAAGTATAGCCTCCTGCTTTCACCCTAAGCTGCTACCACGGGATGGCTTCTTGCTGCGAAGTCCACGTTATTCTTCAGTTAAGTCGCTTCACTACTGGGGCATGTTTGTGGTGCTTACTTGTGAAATTATTGCATTTTTGCGGTGCTTGCCCCAGAATCAGCGGCTGTCCGTGCGTTTCCCCGCCGGCAGCCATTGCCTGCCAGTCGTTACTTCCTTATTCCCCTTTTCTATGAAACAACGGTATACTCGTTGGCTGCCGTTAGCGGCCGGCTTACTGCTGCACGTGCCGGCAGCGCAGGCCCAGGATCGCCTCAACTCCCCTCCTGACCGCGCCCCGCAGCGCTTCTCGCCGCTCCCCCAGCCCCTGCTGCCTCTGGGGGCGCCCGCGTTGCGCCATGCCTTGCCGACCGCTAGCAGAACAGTTGACCGAGCACGCCCGATGGGACCAGTCCGTCCGCCCGTCCGCCCGAGTACCCCGGCTGCTACCCCACCGGCCGAGGTTCGCGCCCTGGCCGAGGGCCCCGTCAGCGAACAATGGGTGGCGCGCTTCGACGACAGCAATGCCCAGGGGTATCACGGGGCCACGGACGTCCTGGCGGCTGATGTGGCCGGCAATGTCTATGTAACGGGTTACTCCTTCAGCCCCCGCGGCGGCTACGACTACGCCACCGTTAAATATTCCCCCACCGGCCAGCTGCTCTGGGAAGCCCGCTACAACGGCCCCAGCGGCGGCGGCGATGACGTGCCGGTCCGCCTCCGCATGGACGTAGCCGGCAACGTCTACGTGACGGGTTATTCCTACGGCACGGCGAGCACCGGCTACGATTACGCCACCGTCAAGTATGACGGAGCCAGCGGCGAGCAGCTCTGGGCCGTCCGCTACACCAGCGAAGCCGGGGGGCAGACCCCGAGCAGCGACGACCTGGCAGCCGACTTAGCCGTGGACAACGCGGGCAACGTGGTCGTGACGGGCACAACCTACGGGCAGCAGAGCAGCGGCTACCACTACGCGACCGTGAAATATTCTACCAGCGGCCAACTTCAGTGGGCCCGCCAGTATGGTGGGCCGGCCAACGCGGCGAGTGCTGCCCGGTTGGCCCTGGACCGCACGGGCAACGTGGTGGTTGCGGGCACCGCGTACGCGAGCGCTGCCAGTACTTACGCCACCCTGCAGTACTCCCCCACGGGCCAGCAGGGGTGGGTCGCCACGTATGCGGGCCCGGCCGGGGGCTACAACCTGGTACGTGACCTGGCCGTGGATAACACGGGCCACGTGGCCGTCACCGGGACCAGCGAGAGCGGCCCGAGCTACGATTATGCCACGGTCCGCTACACCCCCACGGGCCAGCAACTCTGGGCGGCCCGCTACAACGGCCCCGGCAACGGCTATGACGAGGCCACCGCCGTGGCCGTCGACAACGACGGCGCCGTGGCCGTGACCGGGTACGCCGATACGGGCGGCAGCAACTGGGACTACGTCACGATCAAGTACGCGGCGGCCAGCGGGCAACAGACGTGGCAAAACACGTACGATGGCGCGGCCAACAGCTATGATGAGGCCCGGGACGTGGTCATCGATCGGGAGAGCCGCGTGGTGGTGACGGGGCGCTCCTACAACGCCACGGGCACGAGCGACTACGCCACCGTCGCGTACGTCGGCCGCACCGGGCTGCCGCTCTGGCAGGTCCGGTCGCCGCAGGCCAGTGCCGGCGAGGCCGCCGCCACGAGCCTGGCCGTCGATATCACCGGTGTCATAACCGTTACGGGTTCCGCCGCCGGTGGCAGCAGCAGCGACTACCTCACCTGTAAGTACACTCCCACCGGGCAATCGTTGTGGCAGGTGCGCTACCGGGGGCCGATCACGCAAGACCGGGTAAGTGACGTAGCGGTGGATGCCAGCGACAACGTCTACGTAACGGGTAACCGGACGGTCAAGTACGCCGCCGACGGGCAGCAACTCTGGACGGCGCCCGGCGGCAGTCAGGTGGCGGTCAATGCGGCGGGCCAGGTGTACGTCCGCGGGCAGGGGATGATTCGTAAATACGCGGCCGACGGGCAGTTGCTATGGGAAACGCCCATCAGCGGGTTTAGCGTGGGCATGGGGGTGGATGCGGCCGGCAACGTGGTCGTGGCGGGCAATCAGGAGAGTGCGTTTAGCACGAACTATGTGACGGGCAAATACGCGGCGGCCACCGGCCAATTGCTTTGGGAAGCGCGCTACCCGGGCCAAATCACGAATGGGGTCGTGGCCCTGGCCGTCGATGCGGCGGGCAACGCCTACGTGGCTGGCCGCTTCCTCAATGGGCGGACCAACCGCCGGGAGTACGCCACGCTCAAGTATTCCCCGCAGGGCCAGCAGCTGTGGGTGGCCTTCTTCGCCGGGCAAGTGGGCGTGCAGGACCAAGAGCCGATCGGTATCGCCGTGGACGCGGTAGGCAACGTGTCGGTGACCGGCTCGGGGGCCAGCACGAGCTTCCCCCTCGATGTCGACTATATGACGGTGCAGTATGCGCCGACCGGCCAGCAGCGGTGGGTTAGCGCCTATAGCAGCGGCGTTGGCGAGGGCGACCGGGCCACGGACTTAGCGGTGGATGCGAGCGGCAACGTAGTGGTAACGGGTCTGACGGCGACGGTGAAGTACGCGGTTAACGGTAGCCCGGTGTGGGCCGCGCGCCACGACGCTACGCTGCTCGAGTACGCGGCGCGCGTGGCCACCGATGCCCTGGGCAACGTGGTCGTGACGGGCAGCACGCGCCCGAACAGCAGCACGGGCACCGACTATGCGACCGTCAGCTACGCGGCCGCCACCGGGCAGGTGCGCTGGGCTACCCGCTACAACGGGCCCGACAACGGGGCCGATCGGGTCACGGCGCTGGCCGTCACGCGTACCAACGCAGTGGTTGTGGCCGGTACTTCGTTTGGGAACAGCACGGGGTTCGATTACGCCACCATCCGCTATGGGCAGGCGAGCGAGGCCCCGGTGAACTTCGTACTAGCAGCAACCCAGGTGGGAACAGTGGAGGCTGCCCGCAGTGCACACCAGGTGGCCGTCTACCCCAATCCGATGAGCACGCAGGCAACCGTACAATTCCGGGCCGCCCGGGATGGCGCGGCGCAAGTGTTGGTCTACAACCAGCTGGGCCGGCAGGTGGCCTCACTCTATAACGGCACCGTGCACCAAGGCCAGCGTTACACCCTGGCCCTGGACGGGCAACAACTAGCCCCAGGCCTCTACACTTGCTCGTTGCTGGTAGACGGGCAGCGCGAAACGGTGCGTCTGGTCATCAACCACTAAGTTGCCGCTTTGCTCCTAAGAAAACGCCTGCAGACGAGTTCTGCAGGCGTTTTTTGTGCGGCCCGCTGCTGCTGGCCGCCCAGCGGGGGATAGCGGACACTTGCTGCGGGTCCAATAGCAAGAGGCATAGCGACGGAGAAGGGATATTCTATTGAACATAACTGGTACTTATCGGACTCGCTTGTCCTCCTTAGTAGGCAATGTTTTCAATAACTTAGTCCACTTCCATTGGGTGCGACGCCACGCATAGTCTAAGAAGAGCGGTGTACCGACGGAGTCATATTCGCCCCCGCGTACATAGATTTCCTGCTGCTGCTTTCCCACCCGCAGGAGTAGGTAACTGACTTCCAAGTCATGAATGGGACCGCTCGGTAAGAAGCGAAGTTTGCCCGGATGCGTTTGGTTGTACTGCGCTAGGTCGCGATAAAATTGCGTCCGGGCCTGGAAGTCCTCTTGGTGCTGAAAGTAAAAGGTGAACGCCTCGGCGGTAGTCGCCACAGCTGGATGATTCCGACAGCAGTCCAGTTTCTTGACAAAGGTCTCTCCGGCCTGCTGCCAATATAGATACGATTCTTGTTCCGTGGTCGTACACGCACAATCTATTTCCCCCTCTTCTAGCAGAATGTCGCAGCCCGTACAGCCACTGCTATAGTAGAGAAGGGTGTCTACTCCCTGCTGTTGTAACACCCGGGTCAGCTGACTCACCAAGGTGTCGCTCGGCGTCTCCACCGAATCATGGGCATGCACGAGGAAAGCGTTGGTCAACGAATCCAACGACTGTCGTTTCAGCGAGGCCGGAACGACACTTGTCTGATTTGGCTGTTCCCCTTGACAGCTCACAAGCCCGCAACTTATCAGTACTAGGAGAAGGTAAAGAAAGTGCTTCACGTAGACAGTGAGGGCGAACAAAGACCTATTACAGCGCTAAACTAGTTAGACAAAAAGCAGAAACAACATTATATGCCAGCATTTCTACCTTTCGCTTTTATTTCATTAATATAAGATTTGTTCTCGGGCCCACCTCGGAATAGTGCCAGTTTTGTGCCCTTAGACGGAGTGCTCCCAACGTGGTACTTTGTCGCAGGTAGTGCTTCAACTGAAGGTACGAAACGCACTCTTGAGAAAACCCCCTCCTTTGATATCCTCACTCCGGCAATACCTGCTCCTAGTGGGCTTTTCTATGTATCGACTTATGTTCTTACTTCTGCTCTGTCGGTTGCCCCTCCCTGTGCAGGGCCAAGGCTGGTTGGTTTCGGCGGACACGACCCACGTCCCCGACTGGCTGCGAACCCGTCAACAACTCCTATCTCTGCCCCAATTGCCGATAGCCACTCACGTAGCCCATTTTCGGCTCTCTGCGCCCGGGCAAGTGGTGGAGGGGTGGCGGACATCCGACGGGAGCTACAGCGGACAAGTACTGAACTGGGTACAAGAAGTTAACCCTAAAAATGATGCGTTGACGAACCGAATACACCGGGTCCTCTGGGCATTGGACTCGGCCACCGTGCGTGGGCTCTTTGATTCACTACAGCAGTTGCACCTGCGCGCCCTGCCCGATGAAACGGCCATTGTGGGGTGGAAACCGATCTTGGATGGCATCAGCTACACCTTGGAGTATGCGACAACAACCACTTACGCAGTTAAGTCCTATGGCAACCCGGCCTCCCAAGGTACGTTGCCGGAAGCCCAGCGCGTGCTCTCATTTGTAGCTCAAACCGTGGAGGCGGAAGCTACTCTGGCCCAGCGTCGCGCCTTTGAAGCGCGCATTCCCTATCAGTGCTACACCGATGGAGGCGGGACCATTACATGCCGTATTCTGACTGCCGCGGACCAAAGAAAGTATAAGCGTGAGCAAAATGGTATAAGCAGACACCGTAAGTGAACTCTGTGGCCATTATGGTCCCGTAGTCCAGTAGATGGGTGTTCAAATAGCCATCGCCTTTCCCAGGACAGACAAGCCCACGCACGCGTCGGTCGTGAGCGCTTTATAACGTTCTATAAATGTTTATTTGCAGCCTGTTACAAGTAAGTGGTATCGGTCCTAAGCACCTTCACTAGTGCTAACTAAGAGGGCTGCGGGCACTAGCCGCCTGAGGACGTATGCAGCTCTGTGAATCTCGAGAGCATCGAAACGTATCCCCGTAGCATAACCTGTTTTCGACCACCTACACCAGATCAAGTTTCTGTTTCTTGCGCGGGTGAAGCATTCAGCAGTGCCTCTAACAAATCAACCAATTCATCTTCATCTACGCAGCCTTCGCTGCTCAGACAATCAGTTGCACATTCAGCAAGTGTAGCGTAATTCGCTTGGCTTAACCGTGGTTTCAGCCAGCGTAAATCTGCTTCCACATTCCTCCTAGTTGCAGTTTCCAACTGAATTAGCCATGCTCGTTCCGAGGTAGGTGTATCGGCTAAGCGTCTCCGGTATTGCTGAATCTTCCATAGGGCCTGTAACGTGTTGGTCACACGCTCACTTTCTCCCGATATCTTTACCTCCTGGACTTTAACTCCGGGGAGAGGTTGTACATCGGATGCTGTTGGCACTTTTGGCTGCGGCAGTTGCCAATCGGCAGGTGTGTCTACCTCTTTGCCCTCGTTAAGTGCCTTGATCCACCTAAGAACAGCTTTGTTGTAACGAATGCCCTGGGTTGCTTGCCAGCGAACTACGGGCAGAAGCAGAAAATAATCCGCCTGGGTTTCGCTCAGTTCGACCAATGAAACTAGAAGTGGGAACAGCTGCTCTTGCTCCCTGAAATCGACCCCTTCTACCCCTATAACAGCTGTTTTCAGTGCTCCCTCCTGTATGAAGTAGGTTGGTAGATGAAAGTACACGTTCAGGATCTGCTCGCTGGCACGCAGGATGGCGTGTACCGCTGCTAGGCTGGCCTGCTTGTCGGTATCTATCCACTGGCGGATACGTTCGCGTACGCCATATACTCTAGCGTCAGCTAGTGTTTCTTGGCAGTGCACATAAAAACGCACACTATCCAGAAGACGTGGATACCAACCGGTTTCTTCCTGTTCCAGCGCAGCCAGTTCGAAGTAGTCATGACGGGCGCTAATGGCTCGTTGTGCGGCTTGCATGGCTGGCAGTTGTTGAACAGCGTTGTTTAGATTATAGGTGGCTAAGTTTCGGCTATTGCTATTGACTGGAAGGATAAGGCCATTAAACTGGCCTACGAAATTGCGTACTGAAGCCATCCATTGCTCGACCCCTCGTTCCACCGCCGCATAATCTCCGAACATCGAGTCAGAGGTATTTGCTGGCAGTTTCGGCCGGCGCTGCCGATGCGCTTCCAGCAGTTCGCTTTGCACCCGGACAGCTTCGTACGCGGTTTTGGCCCGTCCGCTTTGCTGCTCGAGCATCGTTTCGAGAAGTCGAACCATACGCTTGGTAAGCTCTAGCGCAAGTTGCCGCATGGATAGTAAGTGATGCTGCCATTCGTAAACTGATTTAGCCCGGTACAGGTGCAGAATGGTATCGGCCCACATCCGGTTGATGCGCGCAGACCGAGAGATGAGCAAGGTGTTGGCCGTCATCCGTTTTTCGGCATTCATCAGGGCGACCGAGTACAGATATGCCGGGCGGAGTGGAAAAAGAAAGGCCTTGCTGTGGTAATGGGCGTACTCTGGTAAAAAGGTCGCCAACACTTCTAAGCGCTCTACACTCAGGCTGTTTCCTTGGTCGCCCTGGCTAAGATCCAGCAAGTATTCGGCCACTAGGTCTTGGTCCTCCTCTTCCAACGTGGGCGTATCGGTGTGTTGCTTTAAGTAACTCAGCAGCAGCTTTCGGTGCTGCGTCGTAAAGTCACGTCCTGCTGCCGGGTTGGCCAACCATAAGTAAGTAAAGAGTTCTTGAGTTTCGGCAAGTGGCTTGGTACGCAAGGCCTGCAACAGGGCCGTCTCTTCGCATTCGGGCAGTAGTGGCAAAGGCAAATCTAGGCGGTGCAGCCAGTCTCCCAGTCGGCCAAGCCCACGACAGCTGGGGTGCGTTTTGGTCATCGGCTGTTGGGCATGTAACAGCGTGGCAAACAGCAGTAGCTCGGAATCTGTCCACGCCAGTGGGGCCAGTTGGTGGGAACGTTCCAGCAAATGCCGCGGCCCTTCTCCCATTCCTTCTATGTTGCTTAGGCTGCTCAACACGTCAGGCTTAGCAAAGGGAATGGTTTCGTACACGAACAGTTCCAGGCCACCACCCGCAAATACTTCGTCGAGCACAGCCTGGTTCTGCTGCCAGTAGTGTAAGGCCTCTCCACAAAGCAAGCCGTCCAGGGCGGCCGTCATTTCCAAGAAAGTTCGGTTGGCCAGCAGCGGGGCCAGCTGCCCATACAATTGGCGCCGGTCGGTGGCCACCAGCAAGCCCGGCAAACCGGCGAAAAACTCGTGTGTCTGCTCTGAACTGAGCAGCTGGCATACCCCAGCGAGTGTGTCAGCCAGGGGCAGCACTTGGTGCAGCAATTCGGCCAGATGCCGCGACCGTACCGGGTGCAATCCTTCCACTTGGTGGGTACCGAAGCACAAAAAATACTCCCGCTCGAGTTGTTGGAGTACTTCGCCTCGGTCGGAGTCGAAGCCGACAGTATCGGCCACATAGCGCACCAGCTGGGCCGTATCGAGCTGAATGGCCATGCAGTCCGCCACCGCCACTAATCGCAGGATTTCCAGCATAGCCGCGGCGTTGCGTGGTTCTCGGTTGAGTTCGCGTAACTGCCCAGCCAACCGTTCACGTAGTTGCTGCCCCTGGGTGAGCAGGTACACGTATTCAATAAGCAATTGCCGGTCAGCAACAGCCTCCCAGGCCGGTTGCCAGTGGCCGGTGTGCGTGTCCAGCAAGCCACGCCGGTTCAGCTCCTGGTGGATGCGCTCCGCCTCGTCCCGCGCCAGCGTCACATCGATGATGTGCACCGGCAACATAGCACCGGTTGAACCGAAGCGGTACCAGTCCTCTGCCCGGGAGGTAATAAGAAATCGAACGGGCAGATCAGCTACCCGTTCGACCACTGCCGCCCATTCGCTCACCTGAGGACCTAAGCCATCAATCACGACCAATGGCTGCTCGCCTACCCGTACCCACGCTCGCAGATATTCCACAATGGCATTGGCCATTTCCAGCTGGCTGCAGTGTCGGATTTCATATACCTGCCCCCCGCGCTGCTGTTGCGCGTAGCCGGCTTGCCAGGCCAAGGTGGATTTCCCTTGCCCACTGGATGATCGGACCACTACAGCGGCATGAGCCGCCAGCCCAGCTTCGATGCGCGATTCCCAGGATGTTCGACGTACCGGCAAATGGTCGGCAATGTGATGAGGGCGCGCTGCTTGGCCCGCGAAGTAGGCGGCAGCCGGTCGTTGCACTTCCCCCCCGTAACTCACTCGTTCCAGCCAGTTGTGCCGCAGGGCCTCGTTGAGGGGGGCAGAGGAATAGCTATCCTTTACCCGTTGAATGCTCTCAGCTAAGTGGCGGTAGGTGACCGTTACCCGTTGCCGCGACCAGTCAAAAGCGTGATAGAAGACCGCCTTTAGGTACTGTTCCTCGCTACGGGCATGGATGTCAAAGTTGGCCAGTAAGGCCTGCACGCATCGCTCGTGCAGTTGCGCCTCGGTGATGTACTCAAAGCGCAGCCGCTGCAGGAAAACTGTGGCCTGCTCACGGCTCAGGGTCTTATCGAACGCTTGCAGCTTGGCGCCCCAATGCGCCAGAGCAGCAGGTTCGCCCTGCACTAGCGACTGCAATGCCGGGGCTAGGCGCATATTATGCACCAGAGTAAACGTGGCCGTTGATACGCCTTTATATACCTCGAGAAAGTTCTGCAGAACCCCCATTTCCCAGAAGCGGGCGGCGGCCAAATCGTTCACGGATGTTTTCAGTTGCACGTACTCCGACTGCCCGATAACAAGCACATTGTGCAGGTCCACGTCTTCTAGCCCCTCCAGTTGAATGGCAACTGGGCTGCCCGGCAGAAGCAGATTGAGCATTCGTTCGCAGGCATAGAGTAACTGGAAACTGATGCCCCGCAAGTTAATGATGCCCCCCACCCGGCGAGCGGCCAATTCCTCTATATAGCTGGTTAACTCTTCTGGCAGAGCAGTAGCTATTTCTGGTTGTGCCAGAGTTACTTTGTTGGGGGTACGACGCTTCTCTTTATTGTTGGGCATAGTCAGTAAGGCCTACGCTATCCATACGTGGAGCAGCTATGCTGGCTGCATCTGATGAAGTTGAAAGCATCCTCTTAAGCTACGAGTTCACATAAATCGCGGCCGGACATCACCCATATGGCTGCGGGACTCTAGTGGAGAGCTACTACCGGTATACTCGTTTCCTCTAATGGCTTGCTTGTGACGGGACCTACTCTACAGGGGAATGGGCATGACCTTTGTACAAATTCTAGCATGGCTATGTTATCTATACCCGAGTTCTATGAATCCTGCCGCGATTGTCTCATAGACAATATACGATACGAAATTAGATTATGGGCACCCGAGGTGACCTTCACTGACCTTACGGCCACCACAGATGGGGTTGTCCTGCACACGCAAGAGGTGCTGCTACAACAGTGGTTGTCGAAGGCACCTAAAGTCCAGGTTAAGGCAGATTTTATAGAAGCGCTGCTCGAGAAGTTTCCGTTTGCTCAGCGAGATGAGAAGCTGAGCAACTTGCTACGGGATGAGACTCCACCCGAGCTAGCGAGCAAATAGCATAGAAACAAAATGCATTAGACAACCCCGATTATGTAAAGCAACTATTCCACGATACTTTCGGCTACACTCCGCAGAACCCACCGCTACCTGCTCTAAGTTTTTAACAGTAGCGCGTAAATCTCATCTAACGCCCGACGCACCGTCGCGGGATCAGTGAGTTAGCCTACCCCGAATTCGGAGCGAATATACTTGCTAATTCAGCCTAGTACTTACTGCTAAATCGGGGACTAAGACTGTCATACTGGACATTTTGTATCTGTTAGGAAGTGCTTGTCAGATTTAACAACATGGCAGTGGGCTAGATTTTCGGTATCAAGAAACACCAAGCTCTAGATTCTGGCTAAATGAGTGAAAGGTAACAAAACAGGAAGCTCGATAACTTTGGGCCATTTATGCTCTTGGCTATTCGGCCGCGCCTCGATTTACGATGGGCAGAATCTGGTAAAGCATGTCCTTGGGTATGCCCAGCATACCGCGCCTCTCTGCATAATTCTCTAGAAATAAGGCGAAGGGGTGGATGCTCTGCAGTAGCCGCTGCTCGTCCTCGACCGCGCTGATACCTGCCCAAGCTGGAGCCCGCATATAGGCTACGTATTCCTCCAATACATCTTCGAACACCATCCTTCCGTCGCGGAAGTCTTCGTGATAAGCTAAAAGGGTATCCGCGTCAATGATAATTAATGGATGTACGTTGTGCACTGGAAGCCCTTCCTGCTTCAAACTAGCCAATTCCTCTTGAAACCAGTCATTGACGACTAAGTTCAGACCTGGCTGGTTATAAAGCCGGTCGTGCACCACCAGCACGGGATAAACAATTAGCTCGGCCGGGGCGAAGTCGTTGTCGAAGAGCAATTCATGGCGCAGTAGGCGCGCCACGTTATTAGCTAGCTGTTTTGCTGCCTTGGGGTGGTGATTTTCATCCTCGTAAAACTTCTTCTTTACCTCTTCCAAGTAGGTAGCGAAGTCGTGGCCGGCCTTAGCATCCTTGTGTACCAGCACGTCCTTTGACTCAAATAGCACAGCCCGGTGGTCATGGCGGAAGTAGTAGTCCGGTTCGGATTGCCCTTTCAATTGCCAGCCTTCGAAAATGGCCCGGCCACTCAGTGCCAAGCCTCGGCCCTGAAAAATGGTATTGAGCAGTAGATAAAGCAGGTATTGCTCTGAGAACAAGTCGCAGTATACTGATCGCCAATCGGGCTCTCGCTGGCCCTTTGGCAGGGACCGGTTAGCCAGGTTAAATTGAAAGTATAGACCTTTATGCATAGTTTCCAACACAAGCACTGGGTAGGCCAACACGAAAGTACCCGGCGTTTCTTCTACCAGCGGTGTAGCCCGTAAACTAGTGAAGTCCGCTTTATCGAGCGGCTGGCCTTCGCGTAGCGCAAAGTAACGCAGGAAGTTCCGGCCACCCTCGCAGTCCGGCTGGCTGTCGGGTATCTCCACTGAAATACGTCCCGGATTTTCCGCCTGCATGACAGGCTTAGTTATACCGCTGAGTTTTCGAAAGTATTCAGGCCAGTCCTTACAGTCGAAACGTTGCAGAAAAGCTTGGAGTAATGGAGCAAAACGGGCCTCCTTCTCCAGAAACTCGAATAACCGAACTGACTTAATTAACTGCAGGATGGCTATATTAAGCAAGCGTAGGTTCACCAGCTCAAAATCGGAAAACGTGAGCGCCAAGACCATAGCCGCGAGCGGCTGGGTAGGGAGCAGTGCTTTCGCCGCAGCCGAAGCCTGGTCTTGCTCGGCGATGTAAGCGCCGTTCAGTAGCAGACACGCTTTAAATAAGCTCTTTTCTAATTCGGCCGCCGACTTAGTGTCGGGCTCATCCGGCAGTTCAAAGCAATAACAGTAAAGCTGCAACACCGTTTTAGGGTGAAGAAAGTTCAGCCGGTCATGGCCCCGGTTTTGGAGCACCTTCACCCGTGTGTACACCTCGTCGGCAAACAGGTGGTTGTGGGCGCCAAAGAACTGCTGCATGTCCGTGATGTGGTTCCGCTTTGGAGCCGGTATCTGGCTGAGGTAGCCTAATAAATGCGACACATATTGCAGGCGCCGTAGCCGGCTGATACCCGCAAGATACTCCTTAATGGGCAAGGTAGGCTCAGAAAAAAGGTAGATGAAGTCGACAAGTAAGCCTCTATTCATAAGCAGAGCAGGAGCCGATAAGTTAAATGAATGGGTCCTGAACCAATGAACACTAAAAATCAGCCCAGCGTTAATTAGGCGGCCGATTTTAGAAGAATTAGGCAGCTTGCTGCTGAGCTACCGACTTCCAAAGACAAAATTCTGGCTTACCTGGACAGCACTATCACTTCTCCTATGATGTGCGTCATCCTGAAGCAAAGGTTTGATTAATACTCCGATTTTCAAGCATTTTCCCACTGTGCAGGCCGCTATCATCGTTTACTACCAGCAAAATTATAGCAGTGCCTTTCTCACGCTTATTCCAGTTATTTAAGGACTATATGATAAGCATTATGCTAATGCCGAGCTTGATTGTTTCAACTGTCATGCCTTATATGGACACAGCCCCGACCGCACGGCTATGGTGTGCTTGTAAGAGTACTTAAAGCGTAAATGACAACTGATAAACCAACTGTATGGAAATAACTGCGAGCTATAGCACCCCTAAAAAAATCAATCATTCTCGGTTCCGGGTTGTAAATGCTTATTGTACAAAGTGTACACATCTGGATTGAAATTATTCTCTATGTAATGCTTGGTGGCATAGTGCAAAGGGGCTATTGTGCGCAGACGAGTAAAAAAGGCTTTATAGGGCCGTAGTACGGTGAGCCAGTTCACATCAAACAGTTCATAATCGAACTCATCGGGGCGTATGAGCCAACTCTCAAAATCAGGTAGGTCGGTGAGTTGCTGTAAAGCCGTTGTGTCAAAAGGAATATTCTTCTCGTAAATCAGTAAAGCAAAATTTAAGAACGTGTAATTCTGAAACTGAGGATTACCATTCTGAAAGCCACCGAAGCTTCTATGAGCGGTTGGGGCTACTTCTTGTACCCACTGGGCGAAATAAGTGTGCTCGTCGTAAGCCAGAGCATCATGCCAGAGCAGCGAGCGGTACAAATCCGTGTCAAAGTGCTCGTTGAGATATTCTTGAAACTCGGCTCGTAAATATGTCGTGCAAGCGGAGTCTGTGATGCGATGCAGTTGGGCTAGGTGCTTAAAGCCAGCACGTACACCTGTGCCTGAGTAGCAGTTGGCTACCACCTTGCGAATCAAGCTTTTTTCAGTGATTTTGAAGTCGGGATATTGCACGTACAACGCTTCCACAATGGGCGGAATCAGCGGCTGGTAGCGGTTGCCGCGCACCCGATTTTCCAGCAGCACAAGTTCTAGCAGCTTGTGCAAATGCGCTTGGGTGAACAGCTTGCCTTTGCGTTGCAAGAAAAACGCAAGATGTTCAACATCGCTCCAGCCAAGAACCGTTTCTACTGATAGAAAACCGGCCAATGCTTCTGCCATTTCATTGACATCTTCAACGGTCAGCCTAAGGCGGGCTAGAATAATGAAAAGGTTGCTGAAAATATCCGTGATGTTTTCTTCAAAGCGGCGGTTCAGCAAGAACTCTTGTAGTAATGATGTCGCATAAGGAGCATTAAAAATGCCCTTTTGGTAAAATGACTTTAGCAAATTGCGAGTTTGGCTCAGCAAATCTTGCCGGCCCTGCTCGGCTACTACTAGCTTCTTGGTCTTCTTCAGTATACCGGCCAAGTCGCGGGAGTTGATGTGAAATATGGCTTCTCTAACAAAGTACTCATGCATCCTTGTTTCGTCTGCTTCCGGTATGGAATAACCAATCAGCGCTGCTTCAAAAAGCCGTTTGGCTAGTGAACGATACTTTGTAAACCCATCGTAGACAAAGTAATTCAGGTTGATGTGCCGGTAGAGCAAATCATATTGGTACCACAGGTGCAGGAGGTCATCAGGACCTTGATAGGTACCACCCCGCATTAGGGCCCGTTGGCGGTTGAGCAGGCGTGTTATTCGCTCATCTAGCTCGTCCTGTACTTTATAGGCCAGGTCGTCGCGTTCAATATCGAGCAGGTACTTGCGTACTTCAGGATGGATTTCCCCCTCCAGTTCGTCACTGATGACACTTATTAGGTCAATGTCGCGGATATTGGCCAGCAACTGCTCCTGATCGTCGTGGAAATAACTGGACTGAAGCAGGTTATGCAGGTGCAAGCGGTTTTGCTTGGCCAGAAAGTAGGTAACGCCCTGGTCTTGCTGGTTTTTGGCCTGGCGTTCAATAAATAGGTAAATGTCGTGCGCCGTTCGGTAGTTATTTGTGGCAGCTAGGTAGTTGCCATAGGCATATTCAAGCGTGTAGTATTCTTCGTAGCCAGCGGCGCTTTTCAGCTTTTCCAGAAACGCGGTAAGGTCAAGGCGGCGGTACAGGCATATCAAGCACTGACACGTAGCTTTTGGCGACAAGTCCAGCTCTTTCTCGATGCCATCCTGCTCGCCGACGTAAAACATGTGGCGGTAGCTGAAGCCAATGGTGTTTTTGTGGCGGGCGTCTATAGCCTGGTAGTCGCGAACGGCCTTAAAATACGTGATGTGGCAGCGGTTCAGGTACCGGATTGTCCATGCAAGCTTGTGCTCATAATTAGTTACCCCGGCTCCTACTAATTCATCATGCAAGGCTTCGCTGAGCACCAATTGATTGTCCTGTACTGACAAGCCTTCGAGTAACCAGCAAATGTGTGGGTTTAGCGTCAGGAGGGTGCCATCCTGGTAATGCCACACGTGCTGGTTGAGGATATTGAAGGGGTAGAGTGACGCCAGGTAATTGGGATTTACAAAATTCAGCCCTTCGAAGCGCTGCAAGCATTGATATAGCTCATCCACAACGTGCTGCTCACCTGCAACGGGCACCGGAGTTGCTGTGCTGTGAAGCAGCTTATCGGTGCGTGATTCGCCAATTCGGGTGATAAATCGGTCTTTGTGAAACAGCAGCAGTAGCTCCTTCAGCTTTTCTTCCTGGGCTAGCTCGGCCAGCAGGTAATGCTGGTAGCGGCTCCGGTCATTGGCCCAGTAAAAGCGGATTTCTCGAAAATTAGAAACAATTACCCAACGGCACTCGCCACGCATTTTGGGGGCATACTCAAATGCCTGGTCAACGGCCGATTTGGGGTCGGGACGCTTCTGGCGGGCATCTAACTCCGTAGCAGCATCCTTAATCTCAATAACGGCTCGGCAAATATCCGTTGCGCGGTCAGTGCTGAAATAGCCTAGCGCAGCATCTGCCTTGGTGGCATCTACCTTCGTACGTAGTTCTTCTCGCAGCTGCCAAGTGCGAGAGTTGCCGCTGTTAAAGCCTAGCACTTCGCCGAAAAAGTCTGTTACAAAGCGAGACTTCACTTCCTCTTCTTTCAGGCTGGTGAGTTTGCCCGACTTTAATTGTGCAATCCATTCGCCAAGTAGAGCTTGCTTAGCCCGAAGGTCGGCGAACTGACTTAGGCGAAAGCGCGCTAGCGGAGCCCGCAACTGCTCGGCCGTAAATAATGGATTCATAATTAGTGGTTAAGAATAGTGTTTTTGCCAATCCTGCAACGACCTACTGAATAGTTAGATACGCAGCCAGCAGCTTCTCCTTAGTGGACCAATTGTGGTGGATTAGTTACAATCCGCAGTTTTTTTTCAGTACCCATCCGTGCATGGGTAGCTGGTCTACATCTTGATAGGAGATATATGCCCGTTTGCCCCTCCTCAGAACTACCACCTGCTGGCCCGCTTCAATAGTACCCAGACATGTGGATTGCTCAGTGGGCTTCATCCGGACCCGGAGCCGTCGGGCCACGGCGCGTAACTGGCCTTGTTCAGTCGCATGCTGTTTGATGCTAGCAATGATGTCGGCTTTCAGCTGCGTTAGGTCCTCTTTCGTAGCAGCCGAGTGTTCGGGATGGAGCCGGATGTCTACCTTTTGCAGGTAGAAGTCTATGGTTGCTGGCAAGCCTATGAGAAACTGGAGCCCGCCCCACGACCCAGCATATAGCAATAGGCCGGCAACACCGACTTTGCCGTTTCGTAGCAGGTACGAAGTAGCCAAACTAACTGCCGTTGCCAACGTTATATATAACTCTTCAAGATATGCACGCAGAGCCGCTACATCAGCGGCAGTGGTGACTTCCAGCGTTTCGAATTGCTCACTTAGCGGGGTTAGGCTGTAGACCATGTCGGGCATGGCCACATCCTCTTGCTCCGAGGTCAGGTCGTATTCTGCTTGGTCATCAAATTTTGCAAAAGCCGCGTCGAAACTACCAGCCCAGTATAGGAGCTGGGTCGACCACGTCGCTGGGGATAAGGCGGATTGGCTGGTGCGCGCCCAATCCATAATGTGTTGCAACCCACTGAAGCTCTGGGTTAGCTGCTTGCCTAAGGACGCAAGCGGGGTGTTTTGCTGCTGCAGCGCCCCTAGGGGCCTCAATACATTCTGCTGTAGTTTCGTCCAGTCGCCTAGCGCAGCAAGAGTTTGCTGCGCTTTGGCCCATTCACCAAGCGGGTTCTTGGGCGCAAGTGCTGCCAAGTCGAACTGTGCGAATGGACGGGCCAACCCATATAGGGACTGTAGCTGCTTTGAGATAGACTGGGTATGTTGAGTGGCAGCCAACACACCAGAAAAGTCAGGGGTCTTGGGCAGCATTGCCTGTATTCGTTTGTGCAGCTCCCAATAAGGATTGGCAATCTGCATAACCTGAGCAATACCGCTGGACAAGGCCAAACCGGAGAACAACTCGCCTGGCCGCACAAGATGGCTGCATTTTTCACTGATACCCTTCAGGCCTTCAAATTGGCTTCTAGGATAGTTAGGTGGCATAGGTGGTTCCGTTTTCGAGTTGACGAATGTGTGCCAGCGCGGCCAGCGTGTCGAGCAGCGGCTGAACGTTTTTGGCGCTGCTGCCCCGAAAGCGGGCGGCCACGGCGGCAGCGTTCAGTGGCGCGGCGGTCCGCTGCACTACGGCCCGCACAGCTTGCATTGCTCGAACACATAGGTATCCTGGGCAGCGTCGTCGGTTTTGGGGCCGGGGCATGCCCAGTGGGTCGCACAGGTCTTGCAGAAACAGGCGGTAGTTGGAATGCTTGGCGCCGCCGGATTTAAGCCAGCGGGCACCGAAGTCAGGATAATTCACAGGGACAGGGGTCAAGGCAGAAAGTTCGGCAAATAAAACTAGCACTAACCCAATAATCCTGGCTAAGCTCGCTAGCCAGTATACTTTTGTTTGTTTGATTTTTCAGCTTTTGCCCGCTTGCATAACTTACCACTACCCCACTTAATTAAAAACCTGTAAGCTGGTAAAGTCATCCGGTGCGCATGGTGCGCATTGCCAACGAGCCAAGCAGCTCCAGCACATTCATCAATACCGGCGAGCTGCTGACTTGTCTTCGACGGCAAAGACGAAAAAGGACCAAATAAGCTTTTGCCGTTGCCATAGTGAAAGGCCAGTCCCTCCTTGTGCGGCGGCTTTTTTGTTTTTTAACATTAGCCTATCAAGTTGCAGCCTGACGGGTGGTATTTTATCTACGCTTCGCCCCTTACCTTAGCCGTGGCGGCATACCCGTCAATTGCCCGTTCTTATGCCCAACATCCTAGAAATCTACCTGCAAGAACTAGCCGAGCGCCAAGCCGACGTAAACGAGCAACATGATATTACCGCTCACCTAGGCGAGTTGGCCATACAGTTAGAAGCTGCTCGAGAGCTTGAAGTTGCCAGAATGGCCCGAATTGAACAGGAGGTACTGGCCGCCAGCAAGCGGCTTGATACGGGCGTGGGCTACCAGATTTCCCAAACCCGTACCGCCCCCGACGGTTCCACCCAGGAAGTGGGCTGGCCCGATACTAGTGCCTACGCCTCCGCTGAGTATGACTACCTCACGGCCCGGTTCCAAGCTACTGGCAACCTGTATCTGAAAAGTGAATATGGGCTGTTTCTGTACCTGCGCAAGAAGGCGGGTCGCCCTGAGCAGGTGGCGGCGCTGGTGGACGTGCTACTTCAGCTCAGCACGCACTACTTCCAGCGCGACGTACAGGAACCTGCGCAGCACTACATCCTACATGCTGTGCAGGCGCTGGCACTGGCGTTCCGCCTAGCCATCAGCCGACAGCGCGACCAGCCGGTTGCGGCTTTGCTTACCACTCTAGTTGAAGCCATCATTACCCAACACCAAGCCTGGGATCCAACCCGCCGACCTACCCCCATGTTGCTCGGCACGTTTACCAGCCTTGTGGCCGAACAGCTCACCCTATTCCTTCCAAACGGCAATCTGACAGCTTTCCTGGAGAAAAACCGCCAAGCCATTGAGGTGCTGGGTCAGTCCTATCGGTACGGAGCAATGGAGTTAGCCCAAGCCACGGCGCAGCTAGCCAAGCTAGCCAAGCTCGACACCCGGCCGTGGCAGCTGCTGGTGGCCAAACAATACGAGTTGCTCAGCCAGGAAGCCGATGCCGATGGCAACTCGGCGGCCGTCACCTTCACGCAACAGGCACTACGCTTGTATCAAGAGCTGAACGACCACACTGCCGTGGCCCGCCTAGAGCAACAATACCAGGAATGGCGCACCAAGTTTGGGTTAGGGCAAGTCAGCACTTCCCTGCCGGCCGATGAGCAGCAGGCGCGGCTGGCCGCCATTATGCAGCACGTCGAGGAGGGCTCCGAGAACGAGCTACTGGATATCATGACACTGACGCCCATGTTCCCTACTCTGGCCGCCGTACGAGCCTACGAGGAAACCACCCATACATCGTTTCTCGATGCTCTACCCGTCACTGTGGAGGATAAGCACGGCAACCCCGTGCAGCAGTTCGAGACCGAAGAGGAGCAACAGGAGTTTCGGGTGTTGCAAGCCTACGGTTTGCTCGGCCAGCTTGCTACCCAGTCGTTAGTGAAACTGATGCTGGAAGCCTACAAAGCCGGCAAGTTCACAGCCGAAGGCGTGCTTCAGCACTTGGCTCAGACCTGGGTGGGCCAGCCCCGCCCCATACGTGAGCATGGCCGCGAAAGCCAGACACAACCCCTCCGCCTGCTCGCTTCTGGTATCCGGATGCTATTCGCCGAGCTAGACCGCTGGCGGGCTGGCCACACGGAAGAACCGGATTTTATTGCCTCCACCGATTCGCTGGTCTTGAAGGTGGAATACTTGCTCCGCTACCTTTGCGAGCTGCTCGGTATCCCTACCTTTCGGCCCAAACGAGCGGGTATCGTGCACGAAAAGTTGCTCGATGAGCTGCTGCGCGACTTACAGGAGGATGGCCGCATCGAAGCCGAAGACTTGTTCTACATTCGCTTTTACTTGCAGGAGAAAGTTGGTCAGAACTTGCGCAACCGCATTGCCCACGGTCTGATGGATGACTCTGAATATGGACTGGAAAGCGCTTTTTTAGTGCTGACTATGATACTGAAGCTGGCTAACTACGAATTGCGCCCCTCCGATCATGCCTGATACCTTAATTCCAACCCGTCGCCAGTCGCTGGCTGGCTCCCGTTCCGCTCTCAACGTCGAGCAGGCGCAGGTGTTGGCGCTCCGTACTTGGCATCACTATATGGTCGCAGACGCGGCCGTGTACCAAGCCACCGCGCATCAAACTCCGCGAATAATAGTTTCGCCAGCCAATAACACCTTCGCCCGACTGGTGAACTTGTTGAAACGGGTGGCCCGTGTAGTGCAAGATTTCAGCACGCTGCCCCTCGATTGGGATTCCTATGGGGCGCAGACCATCCAGGCTGCCGCCATAGAGGCCGCGTTGACAGTTATGCAGGAACCTGACTTCCTACAACTGCTAGCTGCTAAGCACCCCCGCCTAGCGGCGTACCCGCTTAGCAACGGGGGCGTACAGTTAGATATAAACGGGGGACGCTGGCCGCTAGAAATTGAAATCAGCCCGAATGGAAGACTAGAATTCACTTTCTTTGGGCCAGCCAACCAAGTGCTATGGGAAACCTATGAGTTGAGTGACGCGGTGAATTGGTACGCAATTTTCAACGACGAATAGGTGCCCGTAATGCCAGAAGCCATTACCCTTGTGGATGAATTAATCCGGCGTATTCCCTTGCAGCCCTCTCACGTAGAACTGGACGCGGCTGGCAACTTTATTCTTGATGCGCAAGAGCGCCCACAGTTATCCAGTGCTGTATTCAAGTACAAGCCTACCCACGCGTTGGATGGTGTCTCGGTGGACATCATGCGGGTGTGGCTTACCGTCTTAAATACCGAAGAACAGTGCTTGGATAGAGCAGCTTTTAGTCAAAGAACCAAAGCTGGTGGCTTTTTCATGGCAGGCCTTTTGCCAGCTGCTAAGCCCCAAGAATGCAGTCTTACTTGCGTGCCAGATGCAATAGACGCAACAATCACAGAGCCGGCCAATCCGGCACATGCTCTCATCCTAGGCACCATCGACAAAACTACCGCGCGTAATCTGGCCGATGCCTGCCGGCTGGCTCACCGCTTGCCAACTGGGCAGCTGGAAAAGTGGCCTGCCATTAACTAGTTGTTTGCCGAATTACTTCATGCTGCAAAGCCGGCTCCTATTAACAGGAGCCGGCTTTTTTGTTTGTCCCCTGGCTTATGGTTGGCCTCTAGGCGGACGCCACTAACTCCAGTACGTCGGCGACCACGAATAGCTCACTACGTTTCAGGCCAGCTTCCCGCTGCGCAATCGGGTAGCGCTCGGCGATGGCATTGTAGACTTTTTCGCTAATCTTCAGGTGGGCTACTTCGCCGGTCGTCCCCTGCCTCCGGTCCCCATTGATGCAGATCAGGTGATCAAACTGCTTGAGCGGGGTATACTTGAAAATACGGATGTAGGCCTTATTGGTGCCGTAGGCGGTTAAGTTGTCGGGGAGGCTTAGCTTCTTGGCGCTAATCGGTCGCGCTGGTTGGGGCGCGAAGATACTACGACCGGCGCTTGCTGCACCCGGCGTACTAAATACGCCCAGTATATTCAATATTTTTAGTATACCGAGATTGCCAAACATATTAAATATTTTATAAATATTGGAAATATTCGATTTACCAGGTATGTTTGGGCCAACTAACCCTCTTACCACATGCGGATTCTTACCTTTGCCAACCACAAGGGCGGCGTGGGCAAAACCACCAGCACGCTGGCCGTGGCCCAGCAGTTGGCCCACAGGGGCCACCGGGTGCTGCTGCTGGACTGCGACCCCCAGCACAACCTGACCATGTCGTTCCCGGTGCAGGTGGTCAGTCACCTGGGCCACGTGATTCAGGGCGAGAAAACCCTGCGCCAGATCCTGCTCAAGGTGGGCCCGAACCTGGCCCTGGCGCCGGCGGCTCTGGAGCTCACGCAACTGGAGAAGGTGCTCGGTCAGCAGCCCGCCTACCAATTCTTTCTGCGCGACCAGCTGGAAGACGTTGCGGCCGAATTCGACTACTGCCTCATCGACACCCCGCCGGCGCTCACCAGCCTCACGTATGGCGCCCTGGTGGCCAGTGATGCCGTCTTCATTCCGACCCAGCCCGAGTTCTTCGGCTACGAGGGGCTTAATACCCTGCTGGAGGCCGTGCGCGTGATGGCCAAGAACTTCAACCAGAAGCTCAAAGTGGGCGGCCTGTTCCTGACCAAATACTCGCCCAGCTACCGGTTCGGCATGCACCACGACGTGGTGGAAGTCATGCGCGACAATCCCGTGATGGCGCCCCTGCTGATGGCCACCAGCATCCGCCAGAACGGCAAGCTGGCCGAGGCCCAGATTGAAAAGCAAGATCTCTATTCCTACGCCCCTGAGAGCGCCGGCGCCCAGGACTACGAGGAACTTACCACCGAAATGCTAGCCCGACTATGAGCGCCCGTTCTGAACGTTTGAAGACTAAGTTAAGCCAGCCCAGCCCGTCCCTACTAGACGCGCCTAATGGGCTGATGTTCCCCGATGCCACGGCGCCCGTTCAGGCCCCCGCCCCGCCGCCGGAGGACCCCGACCCCTGGGTGGCCTTTGGCTCCTACGTGCACCGGTCCATTTATCTACAGCTCAAGCAGGCCGAGTACTACGAGCCCGGCTTCGAGATCCGTGAGTTTGTGGACAACGCCCTGCAGCAGGCCCTGCAGCAATTACCCGCGGCACAAAGGGAGCTGCCCGCCCAGGTACTGGAGAAGCTGCGCAAAACTAATCGCAAACTGGGGGCATAATGGCTATAAACACCTTCGAGCAACTCTTGAAGCACCTTAATGGCCTCCAATCAAAAACATCGCTTCTCTACTGCGAAATAAGCAGTGAAATGTCGAATGACGATGTGTGGTTATTGCTTGGCCCAAACGTTTTCAAGCTCACTGGAACGGTAGCTCTTGGATTGAAAGGAGTCCGTCAACGAGGAGAGCTGAAGGAAATCATTCGCATCGTTGAAGCAAAGTATCGGGTACTAAAGTTGGACCTATTAATGAATGGAAAGCCGCCCTCGGAGGTTTAGACAGTATATATTAGTAAAAAACTATATTTAAAGCAATAAACTTTTTTTTGCCCCATTAGGGGCAGTCTATAGTTGCCCGTCATTCTTGTACTACCGGCTTATGCCCCGCAGGGGCAGTTGGTCAGGGTGCAACAAGAATGCCCTTTGAAGAAGCTCCTACTAGCTAGTTTACTTTACTTATTGATATTATAGTATTACAGGGGTCATATCTAACTGAATTTCAGCAGGATGTACGGTCAGGCTGCAACAAGAATGCCGTGAGGCTGCAACAAGAATGCCCCCAGGGCGCAACAGAAATGCCGTCAGGGTGCAACAAAAATGCCCTGCGCCGATCAGGGTGCAACAAGAATGCCTTGACTTATCCACACTAGCCAGGGTGCTACAAAAATGACGTCAGGGCGCAACAGAATGCTTCACCAGGGTGCTACCTTTTTAACGTAAACCGCTCAGGGTGCAACAAAAATGCCCCGACTCACTCCCTTCGACCATGGACAACAACGCCCGTATTGTCGCCCAGCACAACGCGTTAATCAATGCCAGATTTAGCTTTGAGCCGCTGCAGATGCGCCTGTTTTTGTCGTTGCTCGCCCGCATCGAGTACGAGGACGCCGACTTCAAGGAGCACGTGATTCCGATCCGCGAGATCTTCTTCCAACCGGAGGGCGGGTCGGCCTACCACCAGATCGATTTGATGTGTAAGAAGCTTAGCTCGTTTACCATTTACATCGAGAAGCTGGAGGAGGGCACCCGAAAGCGAAGCAAGAAGCCCCACTTCGAGTACATCCCGTTGCTGGCCAAGGCCGAATACAGAGGCGACGAAGGGGGAGTAGTGGCCATCTTCAACCCGCTGATCATGCCGTACCTGCTACAGCTCCGGTCATCGGGCAACTTCACGACGGCGACCCTCGCAGAGCTCCGGAAGCTGAAAAGCCCGTATGCGCTCCGGATCTACTGGCTTCTAAAGGAGTACGCTACGTTTGGCGAGCGCACGATGACGCTGCAGCAGTTGCGCTTTATTCTGGACATTGCCGAAAACGAGTACCCGCGTTTTTCTTCGTTCAAGGCCCGGGTGTTAGATAAGGCCCAGCGGGAGTTAGCCTCCACCGATATGCCATTCAACTTCGAGACCGAACGGCAAAATCAGATTGTGCAGCGCATCAAATTTCTGATTGAGCATCCTGAGAAAATTGTGAATACTGAAATTACCAAAGATGCTCAGTATACTGAGCATACTGAAAGTGCCGAGCCAGCCGAGAGTGCTGACTGGAAGCAGCCGCTCCTAGCCGTTGGCGTGAGCAAACGGTCGTTGGAGCAAATTGCTGGTCAGCTGGCCGCGGGCGAGTACGGGTTAGACTACGTAGAGTTTGTGCTCAACCGGGTCACCAAGCAGAAAGAGTTGGGCAAAGTGAAAAGAGCCTCGGGGGCCATTTATAAAGCGCTGGCCGAGAAGTACCTGCTGGCCGAGTTTCTGGAGGAGCAAGCTCGGCCTGCTCCGAAACGGTCAGCGAAGGCTCAGGCGCTAGCAGCGAAGGAAGTAGCACTGCCGCTGGCCGAGGTGCGGGAGATGTTTACTAACCCCGGCCCCTTCCTGAAAAAGATCTTAGTGGAGGAAACCTTCGAGGAGCACGTGCTGCGCTTGTACTTGAGTCAGGGCTTCCAGCTGGAAAGCCGCGCTGGGGTGGACTACCTGGTAAAGCGCTAACGTCTACTCCCTGGCTCGCAGTTGTCGCCAAGCGTTGCGTATTTTCATACCATCACTGGGTATATTATACGCTTGATACTGCGGCTCAAGGTTGGCCAAGTCCATAATGATATAGAAGATGGAAATACTCAGCGCAATGACGTTGACGGCAGCAGTGCCCGTGAGGCCCACAGAAAAGTAGGCGAATACGGTTGCTACTAAAGCGCCACTCAGTGGACCCGCCAGACTGAAGATAATTTGCTTAATGGGATGTTGGCTGAAAGCAACACCTGATGTGGTGACAGACGATAAGAGACTATTAGGGGCCAAGTAGAACTCGGTGCCAGCCACTGTAAACCGTGGCTTCACTTGGCCTTTTCTTACGTCTGTTGCAATTAATATTTCGTGAATAGTTAGCCCCACCAATCTACCAGCTACAGCATGGCCTAACTCATGGGCGATCGTGTTGAGTATAAAAGTTACAGGCATTAAGATTAGCAGCGAGACTATATCAATCAGCATGTATAATTGAGCTTAATTAGAGGGGGGAAGTAGGGGAGGACCTACGCCTTTTTCTTCAGGCGCAACTTGAGCTTCAGCTTTGCCAGCTCGCGCTGCACGATGGTCCGCACGCGGACCTCGTCTTCCTGGCGCACCAGCAAGGAATCGTGAATAGTCACCACTTCAATACCGGCTTCGTGCGTGGCTTTCACCAGCGTAGTATAGACCAGGCCGGACTCGATGCGCTGAGCTAGCAGGCAATTATTGGAGTAGCTAATGCCGGGGTTAAAGTCCCACTTCAGGGCCTTTAGCTCATAGAAGAGCTGGTGCACCGTCGGGAATAGCTTTTTGAACATGATGTAGGCCTGAGCTGCGAAGATGCGTTTCTTTAGCTTATCGATGACTTCGTCATTCTCACCAAATAAAATACCCTCATTGATTAGCCCTTCTAGATGGCCAACGTTTTCGGTCTCTAGGTAATCGTAGTCTCCGAACGCCGCCAGATAAAAGATCAATTTAGCCTCGTCGCGCGTCAGCTTCTTTAACATCTTATGCTGGTAGGCCTTGTTATAAGCATCCTGCAGCGTCTCGTAAATCGTCGTATCGAAGCAGAGCTGCTGAAATAGCTGCCAGTTAGCATCTTTCTCTACCGCCTTAAACAGCGGGATGGCTCCCTTGCACTCCGGTGCGAAGCGCTTGATGAGCGCCGGCGTAATGGAGGCAAAGATGGCCGGCTGCGAGTTCACCAGATCGATCTCTACCAGCGACGTAACCATGTCGAAGTCAAAGCGCAAGAACTCGCGCAAAAGCTTCGGCACAGTAACCATTTGCGAGTGCACTCGATAGCCAAAGCGGTCAACTTGCACCTCCTTGAAAGGTTGGTTATTAAAGACGTCCAGAAAAATTTCCGGCGTCACGCGCACCTTGTTCTCCTCATAGAGCTTCTTGATGGCAGCCCGCGACTCGGCCGTATCCAGTAATACTATCTTCTTCATCGACTCGCGCACCAGGTTACGGTATTTCTCATTCACGTAAGTTACGCGGTTCTCAATACCTACAAACTTGTTAAGCTCTCGCTGACCCAAGGTTACGTTGAGTACCTTATACTTCTTGTCACTCCCCAGTTGCTGAGCGTGGATGCGAAATTGCTTAGCCTGACTTTCGCGACCTTTCAAGCTGGCGATTGGCCGCAGGTAGAAACCATCCGCAAAGTACTCGCCGGTTTCCGGATCGGCATCCATGCGCTCAATGTAGCCCCTGGCTATCATGCAGTCAAGGACCGCGACATAGTCATCGGTCAGAAAGCTGCGCGGAATATCGGAGTGTACCTGGCGCCAGTTCCGGCCGAAGCCGTCATCAATGACGTGATCGCCATAGCTGCCGGCTTGTACTACGTAAGAAAGAAAGCAGAGCCCGCCTTCAGCGATCTTCTCACCAAAGTGAGCCAAATCGTGTAAGAATTTCGGGATGTCAAGGTTAGCCGGGAGGCAAAGGCGTTTAGTAACGGCTGAAGGCATGTATGGGTGTGTTGCTGCTGGTGTTATCGCCAGCCCGAGGCAGTACCTGATTCCAAGCAGGTGGTGCGTAAAAAGCGGTGGAATCTGGCCGGGGAGCAACACACCAATCTCCCCGGCCAGCCGCCAGCAGGTAGGTCTGTTGGGACCGTGACGACTACCGTCACGAGCTTAAATACGCGCTCCAAACTGCAGCTCCCCTGGAAATGGCCGTTTCCAGAGAAAAATTTGAAAAAATATTTAAGCATGCTGCAACCGTACAACTATACGCAAAATTCATCCCTGCCGTTATGGAATAACTCGCTAATATTCAGTATAATAGGCGGCCTAACGCCGGGGCGGGCAAAAGGTTGCTTCACGATAAAAATGGATGGGTGCTATAAGCTCAGCATTAGGCTACCGGTAAGCGGCTTACTGATTCGGGCTACGGCATCCGCTTCTGGGCCCGCTACTGGGCTACAAGTAGGTGGTTAATGGCCACCATTTCAGCGGAAGAAAAAGTGGGTTACCTGTAAATGAAAGCTGTTTTCTTCGAGATTTCCTCGATTTCGGGCACACTGATATAAAAACCAATACCGATAGTAAAGCTTTAGCTTTCCGTTGGGGTTTAGCCGAGCGCAGCGATGGCGTAGGGCGGCGGCCTTCTCAAAATGGAGCCCCGGCTCCGTGATTCAATAATCCGCAGCGAAACGGGTTTTCTGTAACGGTTTTCCATTTCGTAACAAAAACCAGCGCCATATGGAAGGCGACAACGGCCACTGCTGCGCGGCCACCGTTGCCGTAGTCCTTGACTTCGGGCTTCCTTATCGAATAAAGAAAAGTACGTCCCTTACGGTGAGCTGTTGTGCCGCAGGTCTACTGAGTGACGGTGACGACGAAGGAGGAGCAAGGAGCGAAGTGAGAAGCAGCGTAGGGGCTTCAACCACCACCGCGCGCCCACGTATGTACGCCCGCCCGCGTTCCGCAGCGGGGCGCCTGGCCACGTTCAGAAAGGTACACCTTGTATGCCCACTTATTCGGCAGCCCTTCAGCCCCGCAAAATCAGGGACTAAATGTGGGTCTAACTTATTGCATTGTGGGGCCCAACTTCCTGAACCGACCATGCACTTTGGTTACACCCGCGTCTCAGCCAAAGATCAGCACCTCGACACCCAGCTAGGTGCCCTCACGGCCGCCGGTATCGCCCCCGCTCACTTCTATCCAGGAAAAGGGCTCCGGGGCCACCACCGAGCGCCCTGAACTGCAAAAACTGCTCACCACGGTGCACGCGGGCGATCAGGTGACTGTTCCCGCCTGAACCGGTTCGGACGCAACAGCGCCCACATTAGGCAGGTCGTCAGCGAGCTCAGCGCTCGGGGCGTGCGCTTAGTGGCCCCGGACCTGGGCATAGACACCCTGGCCGGGCGCCTGGTACTAGGTATCATCGCCGCGCTGGCCGAATACAACCGCGAGAGTATCCGCGAGCGTTCGGCCGTCGGCATCGCCCTGGCCAAAGACCTAGGCCGTCGCCCCGGCGTAGATGAGGCCAAGTTCACCCAGGTAAAGAAATGCTTGGAGCGGCAATGTCAGTGCACGTAACGGTGGTCGCGACCAAGATAAGCGAGTCCCGCGTCAAGCGCTACCTCCGGCTCCTGGAGTAGTGGGACACGAGCGCCTCGCAGGTCAAGTATGGGCTTTTTACGTAGCGATTTTTACTGACACTCAGACGATCAGGTCGGCGCTCCGGGGTACACGCAAGCCTAATTTTGAAAAATAATTTTTACCTGATTTACAGCGTGTTATTTGCCGGGTGAAGGTACAGAACGGGCACATTGGCTGAATTTCTAAAAAGGCGCAAGCCGGGGCGAGTATTTACGGAATATGGAGCAACAACTCACATACGTCAAGCGCCGTCGAGGCCGCCCCGTTCTTACTCCACCTAACCGTGATCTACCGACCGAGTTGGCTCACCTACGGGCCTGGTGGGCCACTCACCGTCCCCGCCGGCCGCTCCTGGCGCAACTAGCTCGGGAGGCCAACATCAGCGCCAGCCACGCGCACAACTTGCTCAATCAGACCACACCCAGCGTGGCTGTACTGGACCGCGTGTACGAGGCATTCCGCAGCATTGGCTACCAGCCCCTCCCAGACGTCCTGCAGCAGCCAGCCCCGCAGCCGGTGCCCACGGGAGCCACCTTCGACTGGTTCAATCCGCTGGCCACCCCGCAGGCCTAAACGAAAAGAACCACCCCGGAATCTAGAGTGGCTCAGATTTTTCCCATAACACTTATAAATACGTTTCCCACATGATGGACTCCCAGCCTGCCACTCCCCAGCACCAAGTTATTCAGCTGCCGAACGGCCACCCCACCAACTCAGCAAAGCTTCAGCGCTACTTCACCACCATCCTGCAGGCCGAGCGAACCGGCGAGCTATTTCCTGTCCTCCTAGATCACGTGTGGCCCATTGGCTATGCGCGCAAGGATGGCGCCGTGAAGGCCCTGCGCAGTAAGTTTACAGAAGGCCATGATTATCAGTCATATCGCCGCGTGGAGGGGCGGGAAGTAGGGGCCACGACGGTAGAGATCTTTCAACTTAGCATCTCCTGCGCAGAGTATCTAGTGGTCCGTGGCAATCGGGAAGTGTTTGAGCTCTACCGCCAGGCTCGCCAAGCCATCCAGCAAATGGTCAACACTCACCCGCTGCCAACTAATTATGCCGACGCACTACGCCAGTTGGCGGAAAAGGTAGAGAACAATGAAAAGCTAGAGCAGCAGCTTCAGCAGGAAACTCGCCGCGCCGAGGCCGCCTTCCAGGAGTCGCAGCGCGTTATGCAACTGGCCGAAGCCGCCCACCAGGTGATCCAGCAGCAGGCCGAGTCCGTAGCCATTGCGGACTTCCTCACGGCTAGCAACGAGCTGCTCACCCTGCAACAGGCCGCCAATATGCTGCCCAACTCCCGGATCGGCCAGAACAAGCTGTATAAGCTCCTGATCGAGCGAGATGTCGTCATCAAGAAGAGCGGCACGCCTTACGCCAAGTACAAGGACTATTTTGAAGTCAAATATCCCAAGCCCCATATAAACGAGTATGGCCGCACCCATTGCCGCCCCCGACTCTACGTGAAGGCCGTGAAAGGCATGGCCCTGCTCCGGCGCTTGTTAGGCTAATCTCGCAACTCAAATCTAAGCTGCCAAAATTAAAGCGCACTAAACCAACCACGTAGCATGACCCTTCCCACCGAGTCCCAGCCCACCCTACACGACCTGCTCCAGGACGTTAAGCAGCTGGTCGTAGAAAGTAACACCCTGCTCAACGAGATCAAGGCCCAGCTCTCTCAAGAGATCAAGCTCACCTTCAAGCCCACTACGGTCAAAAACGAAGACGACTACCAGCTCCGTAGCTAACGATAAGCATGGAACCCCGCATCCTCACCATTGAGCCCAGCTAGATCATTACTAGCGACTGGCAGCGCACCCTCAAGATTCGCAAGCCTCTGGCGTGTCATTCCGGCTCCAGCATCATCTCCTTCGACCGCGAGCCGAAGTCCTTCGTGGCCTAAGACTGGTGCGGAAACCCCGTCTGCACTCTGGACCTACTTTCTTACTCTGTAGGCTAGGTGTATGACGTACGGCCTAGGCATGGCCGCCACGCCCACCTTGAGCAACCTCACCGTGGAGATGGCCCGTGACAGGCACTGGGAGTGGTTTCTTTCCTTCACTTAACCCGCTCTATAGGATTCATTATCTTTGTTTTACGTAAACTGGGCTCACATCAAAGCCAACGGCAGCGGTTCAAATACGTTCACCAGCAGGCAGTAGAAACTTGTATGTAGGTCGGTAGCGTCGATGCGGTGCTCAATGTCGACCAACCTGGCCGGGAGCGTAGCTGGGTCATTGAAATAACTCTCCCGCTTAAAACGGATGAGCTGGCTCCCTTTACGCGTATCCTACAAGATAAAGAACTGGTTGATGTTCGCTTCACCAGTGTCGAGACGCGAAAGGTATATAACGGTGAAGCGTTTATCGAGCGAATCGATGTTCATCAGGCCAATAGCGCCAGTATTCTGTTTCAAGGACAAGGTGAGCTTTGGGGGAATGATCTAGCGCACAACTAGGCCCAAACGCAACAGGGTATTCCTTGATGCATGGACGACAAAACGCCAATCAGTAGTCTGGAGAACCACAGACCGTACATGTAGACTTGCGTAAAGCTAGGCACTACCAATCATTTTTAGGCCGGGTGCCGGCCTTCTAGGGCCTCAACGATGCGCCGGGCCACCACAGGGTCGGTGAGGTAACCCATGATGCCGTGACGGTCTTCAGTATGGTTGAGCACATCCGATTTATTCTCAATAGCCGGCGTAACGTTAAAGTAGCGGGCATCCAGCGGCAGCAGGGCGACTACATCGTGGTTGTCGTAGGCATTAAACCAGTGGGCCACGCCGGGCGGTGATACTAGGGGAGTGGCCAGTTGGCGCTGAATAGCGCGGATACCTAGCGGCGAGCCTACCGTCACCAGACCGGGGTATTGCGGACTAGCACCCCGCTCGCGCAGTATATCGTAGGCTACGACTGTACCGAGCGAGTGGGCAAGCACCACGCACGGTTCGGTGGTACTCAATGTAGCCGCTACTATGTCGTTGACCCGCGCCCGGACGCCGTCGTAGCTTAGGTACACGGATACATCGCGCGTAAAGGCGGTCAGCAGCTGGCTGTTTAGCCCAGGCAGACGGTCAACGGCCCGCAGCAAGGCCTGCACCCAGCCCCAGTTGGCAGGTCCGCGCTCTACTGGCACCGAGCCAACTTCCAACACGATATCCGATTCGTGTATACCTGCGTGAGCGGCCAACTCCAGCAGAATTTCACCTGCAAGGGCTACGTCTGGACCTGCCAGCAGGCCTTTCGCCCGGATGGCAGCGTCCAAGGGTGAGTCTATTTCCGCAACTGCTTGGGCCAGCGCGTCGCCGTAGTAGGGAAATTCCACGACCGTGTCGGCCGGCAACTGCACGCGAGCCCGGGCGCAGCCGTGGTGCAGGGCTGTCAGCCACTGCTGCTGCAGTAGCTGCGGGTCGAGGCCTGCCTGCCCCCGGCCGTGTATTAATACAAGTTTCATAGACTATAGACTAGATAAAAAGGTGGTGCGGACCAGGTCCAAGCCCGCGCGGGTGTATGTACTCCAAAAGGAAGGCAGCAGGTGTGGACGCAGCTGGCCGTGCCAGGGTTGGTACAAAGGACTATCCGGCGTAAGCAGGGCCCAGCCCTGGGCGAGCAGCGGGGCCAGGGGAACCAGCTCAGTAACAGCTGCTGCAGGGTACACTGCCTGGTGCCGCGCCGTCAGCAGGGCTAGATCGAACAGCCGGGGCAGGGTATCTTCACCGGCCAATTGCTGCCGGGTAGCTACCACTTGATCGGGGCGGCCACGCTCGGCGTAACCATAAGCTAGGTACAGGGCCATGGTTGGGTCGGGGGCCTGCCAGAATCGCGTCAGCGCGAGTAATTCATCTTGCTGGTCGAGTAGCACGAAGCTACCCTGCCGGGAAGTCACGGCGGCAACGGCTTTCAACTCCTCCCAGGCCACTGTGTGGGCATCCCCCCGCTGGGGCCGGGTGGCCGGAGCCAGCCGGTAGTTTACGCTGACAACACGGCTCCGCTCCACGACAACAACCCCAATAAAGCCTGGTAGCACCGCTAGCAGCGCACCCGTTTCGCCCGCAAACTCCAGCACGATGGTTGAGGTGGCGAGCGCTGATGGTAGAGCCATCGCGTCCACGGTCAGCCGCAGATAGTGCGCGTCCGGCCGGGCGGCGGGTGCAGGCAACCGCTCTACAGTCCAAGCCGGAGAAACCACGGCCGTGACCAACTCCGCTCCGATTATGGTAAAGCCGGTAGCGGTATCGGCGGGCAGGTATTGGGCGTAGCGGCGTAGCTCGTCGACTGCTTCACTGTTTGTATCCCGGATGCGCGGCACTAAGTTAACCTGGGTACCCGCTACCGGCCCCAGCCAGGGAGCTCCTAAGCCCCGGCTATTCCGCTGCTCCGACCAAGGGAAGACGGGGCGTGTGGTAAAGGGCTCTAGTGGCCGCTCCGTAGCGGGCTCGGTCACCGGGGCAGTGGGCATAGCAGCCATATTCGCCGCGGTTAGGGCAAAGTATTTCGGGCTGACCGTTTCGACGCGTACTTGTGGGCGCTGGTTCAGCTTCAGGCTAATGGCTGCCGCCGCTTTGGGCACCTGCCTTTCCAGGTAGTCCTTCAGGCGGTGCGAGGTGATGATGCTCACCGGGGGCGTGGCGGCTAGGTCCTCCACCAGCGAACGTTCAGGGGTACTGACAGCAGCCAGCAAGCAATCGGTGAACAGCCCCCGGTAGTGTGCCGCGGCCTCCGCCTCCGACACCTCGTAGGCTGGGTCACCGGGCTGCGTAGCGTAGAACACGTCTACCCCCGTGCTGGCGGAGCGCGCTGGCTGGTTAGGAAAGATAACCCCGCCGAGTACCCCGTTCAGCGGGGCACCACCGGCGGCCGACCGGCAGGCATCGGAGACGAAGATGACATGGGGGATGCCCGCCTGCCGGGCATCTTCGGTGCTGCGAAACAGGTTGATCGCCTCGTTAGGGTTGCGCGGAGCTCCCGAAAGCAGCCAATATTCTGTGCCGGGTGCGCTAAGAATACCATGACCCGAGAAGTAGATATAAAGCTGCGCGTACGTAGCGGCCTCCACCACCCGCTGCACAGCCTCGAACACGTGGTGGAGCCGCACGGGCTCCGTCCGGTCAACCAGCAGCTGCACGTCGCATCCTTGTGCCCCGGCCCAGCGAGCAAAGTCTTCTGCGCCCTTGGCTGCGGCCGACAGCGGGGGCAGGCTGGTTGTCCGGTCAACTCCAATGCAGATGGCAGCGCGCATAGCTTTAGAAAAAAAAGAAGAAGCGAAATTCCGGCAAGATAGCCCGAAACACTGGGCGCGCTACCTCGGGGCGGGTGCCCGCGCTGGCACCATTCTCAGGGTGCCTTATAGGAACTGCCCGCACGAATTTATCGTAAAGCAGCGTATTATTGACTTAATTTGCGGCAATCTGCGCGACATAGCGTACTTTTGCCGTTCCATTTTGCCGCTACTGCCATGCCAACTACTGAACAGTCCCCCAAGCTGGTGATTGAGTTTCGGGGGGAACGGGCCCAGTTTCAGGGCCGTGAAAACCAAGAACGCGTCGCTCGCGCGTTGCGCACGGCCGATGAACTTTCTGACCGGGCCGTGGTGGACCGCGACCGCCTGAAGGTACGGGCCCGCCTGTAGGGCGGCCCGCGCCGACAGCTTGGCAGGCATCCCGCAACGGATGCCTTTTTTTGTGCCTTAACCTGGCCTTTTAGCCACCATAGTGTGCCTCAACATATTACCTACACCGTATCTCCCTTCACGCCGGCCGCGCTGGCCGAGGCGCTCAGCAACCAATGGGTAGATGCGGAGGCTACTCGCCGTCGGCAGCACTTCTACTACTTTGCTGAGTACTTGGGCCACGAGCACGATGGCTTAGGGGCGCGTACTATCATGGTAGAGAGCCCGTACCTGAGCCAGTCGTTTCTGGACGACTATGCCGACTACTACGCCCGGGGCTTTACGGCCTACGAGCGCCTGTGCAAGCGAGTCCACTTCTTTCGGGAGGCGTTCGACCAAGCCGCTCTGGAAGTGGCTCTGCTAGACCCGCAGGCCGGGGGCGAGCTGTGGAACTCCTACCTGGGATACATCGTCATCAAACCCCTGCCGGCCCGACAGATTGGGGCAACCCTACTGCAGCCCTACCAGCCCGCGACTGACAAGCAGCGGGCTTACCCCGCACGGCGCCCTTATGAAATCAACGTACTGGGCAAGCAGTTACGCCTGGAAACCCTGATTTTTCAGGAGCAGGACAACAATGTTAGCGCCTGCGCCACAACTGCTCTGTGGATGGCTTTCCACAAGACGGCTTCGCTGTTTCACACCACCCAGCCCTCGCCCTACCACATCACGTCGGCCGCCCGTAACCTGTTTTACCGGCGGGGCCGCACCTTTCCCAGCACCGGCCTCGACCACACCCAAATAGGAGAAGCAATTCAGTCTGTGGGGCTGGTAGCCGATTTAACTAACTATCGGCAAGCTGCGGAGTGGGGGGCGGACTCCGAAGCCGCCGCCGTGGTGTTGCGCGAGCAGTTGCGGGGGGCCAAAGGACTCATCTACGCTTATGTGCGCCTGGGCCTGCCCGTGCTGCTGTTTATTTTACTCGACGAGCGGGAAGAGCGAGGTCACTTGGTAACGGTCACCGGCTACCGCCTAGCGACTAGCCGCACGCAGTGCCCTGTCGAACTTGCCCTGACTTCGGACGCGCTGGACCGCCTCTACGTGCACGACGACCAGATGGGACCATTTGCCCGCTACGGCTTTACCGACGACGGCCGCCTGCTGACTCCCTGGCCGCTGGACGACTGGGAGCCAGCCGGGCCCTGGCACGCGTACCGGCGCGCCTCCCTCTACAGCATTTTCGTGCCCCTTACGGCCGACATTCGCATCACCTACGAGCAGGTATTCCGGCAGACCGTGTTATTTGAGCAGCTGTTCGCGGGCACTATCCAGGAGCGGGCCGACGTAGTGTGGGACATCTACCTGGACTACAGCAATCACTACAAGGAAGAACTGCGCCAGCGCCGGCCGGTGGAGGGGGAGCCCCTACGGCGCATCCTAGTGAGCGTTCTACCCAAGTACGTGTGGGTAGCCCGCGCCACGCTGCAGCAAGTCGCGCTGCTAGACTTAGTATTCGACGCTACCGACCTACATACAGGTTTCTACTGTCTGCTGGTGAACGTATTTGAACCGCTGCGTGACTCGCTGGCAACCTGGCTCGGCCGGGATGACTTTCGGCAGCAGTTGCTGGCAGCCCCGAAGTTTGACCCCCGCTTTCTGCCACTACTGCTGCGTGGCCTGCAGGTGCCGGTCGCTGAGGATGTGTAACTGGATGGGCGCAGGTAGTGAGAAACGGGCTGGCAAAAAGTGCACCGCCGATAGGACCTACTACCCGGAACGTTCCCACCTTTACGCGTGATGAAAACTCCCCGCTTGCTGGCCGGCTTTATTGGCATTAACCGCCACCTGGATGCCGAGATTCCGGAACTGAGTTGCGCCCGACGTGATGCCACGGCCTTATGGGCGCTGTGGCAGGATACGCTGCCCGCTACTTCGCCCTGCCTGCTGGTAGACGAGGCAGCTACGCACGTTGGCATCGAGCAGCTATTGACTCGGACGCTTGACGAGGCCACTGAGCATGATACCGTGTTGCTGACTTTTTCCGGGCATGGTACGCACAACCACCGGCTGGTCGCCTACGATACCAGCCTGAACGACTTGGCGGCCACTACCATTGCCATGGCTAGCTTGGCCGAGCGCTTTCGTCGCAGCCGAGCCCGGCACATCTTGCTGGTACTAGACTGCTGTTTCAGTGGGGGGGCGCCCGCTAAAGTAATCGAAGACGGCCTGTTACCTCGGGGCGCAGGTTATGCGTTGGAGGAGGCGTTCACCGGTCGCGGCCGGGTGCTGCTGGCGGCTGCCAATGTCACGGAGGAAGCCTGGGAGTCAGGCCAGCACGGGCTGCTTACGGCTGCGCTGCTGGCTGCTTTACGGGCAGCATCGGGCGAGCTGGCCGTAACCAGCCTACTGACCGAAGTAAGCGGTCGGGTACAGGCCGAAGCTCAGCGGTTGGGTGCGGTGCAGACACCTCGCTGGGTAGGGGAGGTAGAAGGCAGTTTTGCGCTGCCAGCCCTGCAGGCTGGCCCACACTATTACCGGGCATTTCCCGAGCAAACTGGGCTGCGCGTGTCGAACAGCTTGCGGGAACTGAGTGGCTTTGGTCTGCCAGAGGAGGTGCTCATGGTGTGGGAGCGGCAGTTTCCTGCTGGGCTCAACGAGCTGCAATTGGCGGCTATCAATGAGTACCGGGTGCTGGATGGACAGTCGCTGCTGGTGGTGGCCCCTACTAGCAGCGGGAAAACATTTATTGGCGAGCTAGCGGCCGTGCGGGCGGCCGTCAACACCCGGCGCACCGTGTTTCTGGTGCCCTACAAGGCGCTGGCTAACGAGAAGTACGAGCAATTCGTGGCTTCCTATGAGCAGTCAATTGGATTGCGAGTAATTCGCTGCACCGGCGACTACCAAGATGCTACGAGCGCCTTCGTACGCGGCAAGTATGACCTAGCGCTGCTTACCTACGAAATGTTTCTGAGTCTACTGGTCAGCCGCCCGGGGGTGCTTAATCGCATCGGAGCCGTGGTGCTCGACGAGGCGCAGTTTATCACCAATCCCGGCCGGGGCATAAGCGTGGAACTGCTGCTAACTTACCTGCTCACGGCCCGCGAGCGAGGCCTTTCTCCGCAATTGGTGGCGCTGTCGGCCGTTATCGGAGATACCAACGGCTTTGAGCACTGGTTGCAATGCCGAGCCCTAGTGCACCTGCGCCGGCCGGTACCGCTGGAAGAGGGGGTCATCGACCGCGCTGGCGTATTCGAGTACGTGGACCCAGCCACGAACCAAGCGTATACCACTCAATTGCTGCCGTCGTCCGCCATTGTACAGCGTGGCAAAGAACCCAGCAATCAAGATGTTATCGTACCGCTAGTGCGACAGCTGCTGGCGCAGGCTACAACTGCCAAGGTGATTGTCTTTCGCAACATGCGTGGCAAGGCCGAAGGAGTTGCTGGTTACCTAGCCCGTGACCTGCACTTGCCCGGGGCGCCGGCCGTAGCGGCGGCCTTGCCCGCGCAGGACCAGTCGCGCACGGCCATTCGGCTGCGCGAGTGCCTGCGCGGCGGCACTGCCTTCCACAACAGCAATCTGGCGCGTGAGGAGCGGGAGGTGATAGAGCGGGCGTTTCGCGACCCGAAGGGCGGCATCCGCGTGCTCGGGGCCACCACCACCATCGCGGCCGGCATAAATACCCCTGCCTCGGCGGTGATTTTGGGTGAAACTGAGTTTACCGGTGAGGACCAGCAGCCCTTCACTATTGCCGAATACAAAAATATGGCGGGCCGGGCCGGGCGCCTGGGCTACAACGAGCGCGGCCAGTCCTTCATCATTGCCCGCAACGCAATGGAGCGCCGACACCTGTTTCAGCATTACGTGCTAGGTCGGCCGGAAGACCTTGCTTCCTCGTTCAACAGCGCGCACCTGGCTACGTGGGTGCTGCGTCTGCTGGCGCAGGTGGGCCAAGTGCCGCGCGCGGAGGTAGCCCGGCTGTTGGCCAACACGTACGGGGGGTACGTGGCCAGCCGCGAGAATCCCGCCTGGCGGCCGCAGGTACAAAGTCAGTTGGGCTACCTGCTGGAGCAACTGCTGTCCGCTGGCATCGTCGAGCAGGTAGAAGATATGCTGCGGCTGACGGTTGTGGGAGAAGCATGCGCCACCTCTACCCTGTCATTCGAGTCGGTGCTGCGCCTGCTGCAGTTACTGCGACGGCTGAGCATCACATCGCTGACGCTTACCAGACTGTTAGCCCTGACGCAGGCTTTGCCCGAGTTGGATGAAACCTACACCCCGCTTTTCAAAAATGGTACCAAGGAAAAAAGTTGGCCGCACGAGGTAGCCCAACAGCTCGGTGGCGATTTGGCCAGCCTTTACCAGCAGTCTCTGCCAAGTGGGTCGGGGGTGGGTGTGGCTTACCTGCGACGGTCTAAACGGGCGCTGCTGGTAGAAGCATGGCTGGCTGGCACCCCCTTGGAAGATTTGGAGGAGCGTTTCACCAACTCTGCCTTCGTGCCGGTCAACTATGGTGACATCCGCCGCATCGTGGACGCTACCCGATTTCACCTGCGCTCCGTCGTCCCGATTGTACAGGCGCTTTACCCGGCAGTATCGCTGCCCGACGACGCGCTTAACGAGTTGGCAACGCGGCTGGAGGTAGGGTTGTCCACCCCGGCGCTCTCCCTGCTAAGGGTAACCGGGCTAACGCGCGGGGAAATCTTGCTGCTGCACCGCCATGGGATGAGCCAGCCGCAGGCAGGCTGGGCAGCCGTAGCCCCTGTGGTGGAAGCTGTACTGGGCACTGCCCGAGCGCAGCAACTGGCCGCCAATTGGCCTAAGCCTGTGAGCCCGCCTGCAGCGACATAAATTAAGTCGTTAGGTAAAAAACAGGTGCTGAGCAAGTTTCAACGGATACAGAGCAAAATAAGCGCGGCTTGCTGTGTCTTTGCTTGGTGCCCGCTTAATCGGCGCTGAAGGGTTGTCCCTGAGCCACCACTTCCCACAGCAGGCAGGCGCGGGTGCTACCCAGCACAGAGTGGCGGCGGCTCTTCACTAGTTTATCTGGCTGATCGAGAATGTGGCAAGACTCGCACGGCGGCCGACGGGATCGTTAATGAGGCCCGCAACATTTCCAATGGGCCCTTCACAATAGTAGCCGTCACCAGAACATCGGGACAACGTGTATATCATTCAGCGTACATCATTGGGGCACGTTTGATCCCTGTATATGCTGCCCCTCAACAGGGCAGAGGGGCTCTTTTTTAGCGCTGGAAGTCCAAAAGTTATCTGTACTTCTACTAGAAAGTTCTGGTACTTCATATGCCTATCATCCGTCGAATAAAGACGCATTATTCCCGTGTGGCTGGGAGAAATGTAAGCCAGCAGCGTTTTAAACCACAATACATCGTCTACAGGATTAAAGGAAGCCGTATCTCCCATTTAAGGCCACATATATCCCCTCTCCCCCGGGGTGGGGAGGGTACCCCCCGGGTGTAGTGAGTGCAGTGCCAAAATTTTTTTGCCCAAAAAATACCGCGTGATGGCGCTCAGTATACTGCTGCTCTGGCACAGCTCTGAGCGAAAGCTAACGGCCTCCCGCATCCAGGGATCCGAAGGAAACTTACTGCTCGAGGAACAGCACGTTCTCCGGGGTATACAGCGGGGCACCGAACGCATACTGTTGTTCGGAAAGGCTAAACTCGACAATCCGCTGGTCATCTTCCAGCAGTGCTAGAAAGGTCACATAGCGGTTGTCAGTACCCTCACCCGTGAGCCGGGGAGGCGACGCAATCCGCAGCGGCAAATACAGCCCGTGTTCGGGGAAGTCTACTTCCAAGAGCCGATCGCCCACGGCTAAGGCGCCTACTTGGTCAAACGTGAGCCGGTTTCTTACGGAGATGGTAGCCATGAAGCTTTAACTACAGGGAAGATGGACGCAGCCGAGGGGTTGGCCACGCGCTGAACTGGACACTCTACCAAGCAGGGGAGTACCGCTGATTTAATACAGGTGCTTCCTACTACTACCCGTAATAAGCGGATGAAGACCCCGCCGGAATCACCTGGATCTAGGTCTACGGAAAATAGGTAAGGGGGGTACCAACCGGAAACCAGTAGTATGGCCATTTGAGCTAAGCTTGCAGTCGTATCATTACATAAACGTCCGTTTGTGTAATGATACGCACCAAAACTGGTAGCTTCGAGCCTTGGCTGTTCTACTCCTTATACTATAGTAACCCGTGCCCAACTACATTGCCTATTACCGCGTGAGCACCAACCGCCAAGGCCAGTCCGGCCTCGGCCTTAATGCGCAAGAAGCAGCGGTGCGCACATTTCTTTCGGGTGATGAACAGATTTTAGCGGAGTTCACCGAAATCGAGAGCGGTCGTAAAAATACCCGCCCCCAACTGGCAGCAGCGATGCAGGTGGCCAAAGAGACAGGGGCCGTGCTGCTAGTGGCCAAACTCGACCGGTTGGCCCGGAACCTGGCCTTCCTCACGGCGCTTATGGAAAGCCGCGTCCGGTTCAAGGCCGTGGATATGCCCGCCGCCGATGAGTTTACGATCCACGTGCTCGGCGCCGTCGCCGAGAAAGAAGCCAAGGCCATCTCGACCCGCACGAAGGATGCGCTGGCAGCTAAGAAGGCGAGGGGCTTTCAGCTGGGCACGCCCGCCAACCTGACGGTCGAAGCGCGGGTCAAGGGTCAGCAGCAGCGCCAACTGAATGCGCAGGCGAGTCTGGCCAACCGCCAAGCGGCCGAGCTGGCGCGGTTGTACCGCAGCCAACAGTGGGATTATCGGCGCATTGCGGCTAAGCTTACGGCCTCCGGGTATCGGACCCGTCGAGGATGCCACTTCACGGCCGCAGGGGTAAGGCGGCTGGTACTGGGGCTTTCGGTAGCTCCTGCTGTTACGGCTCTATCATTATAGGTGAGATTCTAATCTTAGGTAGTAGCGAGGAGCGTAGCTCCTTATCATCGCACGATTACAGGTTTCTCACGTAGGAAATATGTATTCTGTACTTCGCTCCTTGTACTAGTTTAGTGAACTGATTAGCGGCCTCTTAATGCCCAATTTTTCAATTGCTACTGCTCGTGAAGGTGTACACGAAAAGGAGCGAAATATTGAACACTTCGTCATTTGCCATTAGTTGAGGCGTGCACAAACATTTCGACTAGTATAGCCTCCAGATTCTGTTTCACTTCGAAGCCGTTCCACGCGCTCGTGTCGAAGCACCACCCGTCGCTGCCTTCTACTATCAGTGTGCCGTCACAGTCCTGTACCACCCGCCCTATGCGACGCTGGACTTCGGCCAAGGACGTGCCCAAGCCCACGCCCGAAGGCAACGTGCCGGCGTAGCCGACAAACACGCCGACTTGGTGCACCCGTCCGTCTTGGACCCAGACCCATATAGCCCCAAACCGGTACACAGTGAGGGTGGACAGGGTTTCAACGATGGGAACAGGGGCATGGAACAAGACCTCTTCGATGGGTTGCCCTAACCGAATACCTGCGGCGGAATGGCCCGGCAGTATGGGGGCGGTTAAGTTGAACATGACGGGGTTACGCGGTGAGGTAAAGGATATACTGAGAGCATGCCAGTCTACCGTGTAGGCTGTGTCAGCCTGCTTACTTAATAGTAAAAGATAAAAGCATCTGTGACACTGAAATGCGCAATAAATACACCTCTTGCTAGTGGCTAAAAAAGCTAGGATCACAAAGACAACCGCTATTTTCTTTCTGGCCCCACTTCTTAGCCCTACTTTTTAGAGCGTTTGTTGCAGAATTGATAAGGAAAAGGATAGGGCCTGAAACCTATGACTTGTTGAATGACCTACCAGTTTGAAGAATACCGACGGCCATAAATCTAGTTGCGCCACTTAGTCGCAGTCCGTTCTTCGCGAGCAAACCATGTGGGCTGAGGAGAGCTTCTGCCTTCGCCCTAATAGCTTCCATAGCCAGATATGCTGCAAAACCTTTTCGCGTAGTACTAAAACGGGGTAGTTGCATCTGTTTCTCAGTAATCCTTACCTTAACCACGTATCGGAGCGCTCAGCAGCTGTGCCTTGGTTGCGCAGAAGTGCTTTCGCCCGCCCGCGGTCAACTGCAGGTGCCAGAAAAGCAGATCTGTTTATCCTGAGTAAGCATAGCCCAGGTTAGGCTACCGACCTAGGCCTTCCGGCGGCACTCGCGATACTCTCGTTTGCCTTTCTGTACTTACGCTCTTGGCCCTTGTTATGGATATCCCCCCTGTTTCCGTACCGTCCTTACGTGCTGATCCGCTGTGGCATACTCGCTTCGCGCAGTGGCTGCACCACGCCCCGCAACCCGTCTGCGTGCTGGTGGGGTCCGACTTTGTCTATGAACTCGTCAACCCGGCCTATCAGCGCTTGGCCGCGGGGCGGTGCCTACTGGGCTTGCCTATCCTGCAGGCCCTACCTGAGTTGGCCACCCATGTGATACCACAGTTGCTACGGCAGGTCTACTCCACGGGTGAAACGATCGAAGGCCGGGAATTACTCGTGCCCCTAGCCCAAGAGGAGGGCGGTCCCCTCGCACAATGCTACTTCAATTTCACCTACCAGGCCCGGCGCGACGAGCACGGGCAGGTGGACGGCGTAGTGGTTTTCGCCCACGAGGTGACCGAGCAGGTGCTGGCGCGCGAACGCTTGCAAGCCCTGAATCAGCAGTTGGAAACCCTAGTCGCGCAGCGCACCCGCGAGCTGGCACAGCAACAAGCTTTTCTGCAACTGGTCGTGGATACCTTGCCGAATCTGGTATACGTCGTGCAGCAGGATGACGAACTCGTATTTCGCAATGCCGCCTTTGCGCAAGCCAGTAGCTGTTTTCACTGCTCCCCACGAACCCCTGATGGTGGCAATGAGGGTGCCCCGGGCCAGCAACTGCGCACCTGGCACCAGCACGTGTTCGCCTCGCAGCAGCCCCTCACGGCCGAGTTGCCCGTCCCACTGCCTTCCGGGCAAACCCACTATCTGCAGGTGCAGATGCATCCCTTTCAGGACGGGGACGCAAGCCCCCAGATACTGGTGGTTGGCACGGATGTGACGAGCCTCAAGCAAGCCCAGCAGCAGGCCGAAGCCCAAGCCCGCACGCAGGAAACCTTTCTCGCTCGCTTGAGCCACGAGATCCGTACCCCACTCAACGGCGTGCTGGGCCTAACGACTTTGCTGCAGAAAACCCAGATGTCGGCTCCGCAGCAGCAGTACGTGCAGACGCTCCAGCACGCCGGGCAGCACTTGCTCACCCTCGTCAATGAGGTATTGGATCTGACTAAGCTCTCCACCGCGCCGCTACCCCTGGCCCAAGAGCCGCTGGCGGTCGGACAGGTGCTGCAGGAAGCCGCCCAAACCCTGGCCGCCGTGGCCGAGCAACAGGGGCTGGCGCTAACGGTACGCGAGCCGACCCCGACGCCGCTCTACGTGTTGGGCGACGCCTGCCGGCTACGCCAGGTACTACTGAATCTAGTGGGCAATGCGCTCAAGTTCACCGCGCAGGGGTGGATACAGCTCGGAGCGGTCATGCTCGCCGACACTCCGACGCAAGTGCGGGTGCGCTTCTGGGTGCAGGACTCCGGCGTCGGTATCGCAGCCGGGGAGCAGGAGCAGATCTTTGACGCCTTCGCCCAGGCGAGTGCCCCCGGCTCGTCGCCGGCGAGCGGCACCGGCCTGGGCCTCACCATTAGTGCGCAACTTGTGCAGCAGCTCGGCGGCCTGTTGCAGGTCTGCAGCGTCCCGCAGCAAGGGACTACGTTCTCTTTCACCCTCTCCCTGCCGCGGGCCGCGTGCGGCCCGGTCGAGGCCCCCGGTGCTCCGGTCAGCTACGAAGCGCTGCGAGGCCGACGCCTGCTGCTGGCCGAGGATAACCTAGTCAACCAGTGGATTGCCCTGATGATTCTCGAACACTGGGGCGTGCAGGTGGAAGCCGTCACGAGCGGCACGGACGCCTTGGCCCGTCTGCAAAGTCAGCCCTACGATGTTGCTCTACTCGACATCCAGATGCCGGGGCTGAGCGGGGTGGAAGTCGCGCAAGCCGTGCGGCAACTGGCTGATCCGCGGCGGGCGACGATCCCCCTCATTGCGTTGACGGCCAATGCCTTCCAGGCCGATCAGCAACGGTATCTGGCGTCCGGCCTGGATGCGTGCTTGAGTAAGCCGTTCGAGGAAGAAGGGTTGGGTCGTCTGTTGTTGCAGTTCCTACCGCCGGAAGCCGATCGCGCCCCTACGACCTGAGCAGGGGCAAAGGAGGTGGCTACAAGTGGGGCGTAAGTCGAGATTCAAAGTCATTAGGGCGACGTACTCCAGGGCCAAATGGCGTTACTGCGGGGCGTTATAGGAAGTGCTGTAGCACCTGCTTGTTAACTGGGCTTCTTCGAATTTGGAGAGACTACTGCCGGCGACTAATTCGGTTGTAAGGCAGTAACCGCTGGGGAAAGCGCACCCGTAGACAACGTAGCCGGAAGCATCTTGCTTATCTGCCAATTGTCTGAAGGCAACAGTTGTCACGTCCCCGGCTCAGCAAACGAAATCGGCTAGGTGAGTAGACGCCCGCGCCCGGCGTAGGTGGTTGTATCGTAAGCCAGCTCACAGAAGAAATTAGCGAGTTGATAGGACTGTATGGCCTGATACTCCTAGCCCAGCGCTGGGCTAGGAGCATTCTGATTCTCTCGACACAGAACATGGCGGCTTGTTGTAGCAGCGGCAACGCACGAAAGCGCGCCAGAGAAACAGCAGCCGATTGGGTAGAGGGCGTCATAGCCGGCTGATCGTCGGAGCAGTGAGGACCACAGCCTCTTCGAGCGAGGAAGCATAGCATAGGGTGGCGCATTCCCCCGCTAATGTCTGGTGCAAAGCTTGCTGGACGCGCTCCGAGGCCTGACACAAGACCAAGCACATGCCTCGCCGGCGCAGCCGCAGCTGACACGACCAGAGCAGCCAAGCCGCCGTAGCCGAAAGCGTATCGAGCAGGCGGCAATCCACCCACACGGCGGGCCGGCCGCTGCAACAGGCTCGCATCAAGTGGTCGGCCAGTTCCGCTTCGTTCGAGGCGCCAGCATCGGGGGCCAACGCCAGCAAATAGCCAGTTGGGAGAGCTTCGTGATAAATGACCATGGAGGAACCGTCAAGAAACTAGCAAAGAAGCAACACCTCAAAGATCAGACAGGTAAGCATGCACCGGGTCTGGGTTTATACCTAATTAGGGAGTCCAGCTATTACTGAATTTTCACTGCGGGTTAGCCTCAAGCCGTGCCCTGACTACGCAGCAAGCCAAGTAGCCTAATGCTTATCTAGCCCCGGTTTCACCCCGTTCGACCTACCTGACGCGTGTTGCACCACGCTTACCGAATAGCTGCGCGATGCGTACCCCTGGCCCTGACCGCGGTGGCCAGTGCTTGATAGCCGGTGTGGCTATCTATCTACTGTGACAAACCAAACCTCAGTGGTAGCTTACGTCGCTATGGGCACCTGGCACCGCCCGTTCCACGGGTCCTATGGTGGGGCAAACGAGTAACGTACACAACAGGCAACGGGCTCTACTTTGAGTCAACGCCAAGAACTGAAGCGCAGCCAACGCCTTCACCGGCAGACACCGGTGCCTAACCTCGAAACTGCGGAGTAGTACTGGTCGAAAACTAGTAGAAAACAAGTGGTACAAGTGGTTGGCCGTAAGCCGGTAGCTGTACTAACTTCACGGCTACCGTTCAGCTATATTATTGTTTTTCAATCAAATAGCTGAAGTATATACAGCGGATTCTAATTCCTGGCTGCTACCTTGAGCGCATATCTGCTGCTATTTGGTGCTATGGAATCCCCTGCCGACGCCCACCCCGAACAATTTCCACCCCCGACTCAACCAACCGCGGAGCAGCTGCTCGCTGCCTTGCCCTGGGGCTTGCTGATGCTAAATGAACACCAAGTCATTCAGCGCATCAATCAGCAAGCTGCCCAGTGGTGCGGGGTTCCTCCCGAAGCCTTGCTAGGGCAAGCGCTGGCAGAAGCGGACCTGCCCGCGGCCGTCCGGGATACGCTGCTCTCCTTGCTGAAGCCAGACGAGGCAGCAACCCGGGAGATATTTCTACCGCGACAGAAGCAGTGGATTGCGCTCTGGGCCACTCCGATATCCCCCGGCTGGATGCTCTATGGCCAGGACATCACCGCCCAAAAGCAACGCGAGCAGCAGTACCAGGCCCTGGCCGAAAACACCCCCGACGTACTTACCCGGTGGGGGCCCGACCTGCGCCTACGCTATGCCAATAGCGCCTTTGCGGCTAAGGCTGGGCAACCTCTGGACGCGCTGCTCGGCCGCACCTTCGCCGAGATGGACGTGCCGGCCGATATTACCGGACCCTACTTGGCCGCCCTGCAGCGCGTATTCGACACCAGCCAGCCGCAGGAACACTATAATCCGTTTCCTACGCCGCACGGAGAGGTGCAGTATTATTCCCGCCTGGTACCCGAACTGCGCGATGGGCGGGTGGAAACCGTGCTCGGCATTGCCCGCGACATTACGGCCCTCCAGCAGAGCGAAGCCGCCACGCGGCAGCTACAGAGCGAGCTGGCTCGGCAGGCCACGGACCAGTACCAGACCCTGTTCCACGCCATGGACCAGGGCTTTTGCGTGGTGGAAGTAGTCTTCGACGAAACGAGCTGGCAGGCCATCGATTTCCGCTACCGGGAGCTCAACCCGGCCTTTGTCCACCAATCGGGCCTGCCGGCCGACACGCTGGGCCGCAGCATCCGCGAGTTGCTGCCCGACCTGGACCCGTTCTGGTTCACCACCTACGGCGCGGTCGCCCGCTCGGGCGAGCCGCAGCGCTTCGAGCACCACGTGCCGCAGGTGAGCCGCTGGTTCGACGTGCACGCCTTCCGGGTGGGGGCGCCGGAGGCCCGCCAGGTCGGCGTGCTCTTTCACGACATCACCGCCCGCAAGCAGCAGCAGCAGCAGCAAGCGTTCCTGCTTGGGTTTTCCGATGCCTTACGGGCGGAAACGAGTGCCCCCCACGTGGCGTACCGGGCGCTCGGCCTGCTGTGTGCGCAGTTGCAGCTCGACCGCTGCTACATCGGTATCTATGACCTAGCCCAGGACCGTGGCATTTTCCCCCAGCAGGTAGGCAACCACCGCATACCCCCCTTGCCCGCCGAGGTGCGCTTGTCGGATTTTCCCGACGCCCTGCGCGTGGCCTATGATCGGACGTTGGTCATCGACGACCTAACCCACACCGAAGGTCTTTCCGACACGGACCGCCAGAACCTGGGGGCGCTCGGTATGCGGGCCCTCGTCGCCGCCACGCTGCGCCGCGGGGCCGACGAGCCGCAGTGGGCCATCGTCGCCCTGTCGGCGGACGTGCGGCCCTGGACGCCGGGCGAGGTGGCTCTGCTCGAAGCAGCGACCGAGCGCACCTGGGCGGCCCTGGAGCGCGCCCGCGCCGAAGAAGCCCTGCGCCAGTCGGGGGAAGAGTTCCGCCTGCTGGTCACGACCACCTCTGACACGGTGTACCGCCTGAGCGCCGACTGTACGCAGCTCGAGCAGCTCCTCGGCAAAGACTTTCTGGCCGATACGCTAAGCCCCTCCCGCACCTGGACGACGCAGTACATTCCGGACGAGGACCTGCCGCGGGTGCAGGCCGCCATCGCCGACGCCATCGGCCGCAAAGGCCCGCTGGCGCTGGAACACCGCGTGCGGCAGGCCGACGGCACCGTGGGCTGGGCGCATACGCGGGCCGTGCCCGTGCTCGACGCGCAGGGCGAGGTGACGAGCTGGCTGGGCGCGGCCACCAACATCACGGCCCGCAAGCAGGCCGAAGAAGCCCTGCGCGAATCGGAAGAGCGGTTTCGCGCCGTGGCCAACCTGGTGCCCGACTTGCTCTGGCGCAGCACCCCCGACAGCGACACCACCTGGTACAACCAGCGGTGGTACGAATACACGGGCCAGACGCCCGCCGAAGCCGCCCGCTACGGCTGGACGGACGTTATTCATCCCGATGACCGGGCCGCCTCAAGCCACCGCTACCACACGGCCGTGGTTAGCGGCCAGCCGCTGGGGCAAGAGCACCGCATCCGCTCGGCGCAGGGCGAGTACCGCTGGTTTCAGGTACAGGCCCGTCCCCTGCTGAGCGAGCACGGCACGGTCAGGGCCTGGTACGGGGCCGCGACGGACATCCACGCCCGTAAGCTGGCCGAGGAGGACGTACGCCACACCGAGGAGCGGCACCGCGCCGAACTGGAGCAACAGGTGGCCGCGCGCACCCAGGAGCTACAGCAAAGCCGCGACCTGCTGCACGGCATCGCCGAGTCACAATCGGCTTCCATCAGCGCCTTCAAAGCCGTTCGCGACGCGCACGGCCACGTCGTGGACTTAGAATACATCTTCATCAACACCCTTACCCAGCAGATTGCGGGCGGGCGGGAGCTGGTGGGCCGGCGCTACCTGGAAGAATTTCCGGAAGCCGAAACCGCCGGCTTTCTGACTTCCTTCCGCCGCGTGATTGAGACCGGGGTTGGCGAGGACCGGGAGTTGCCCTACCACGACGACCAACTCACGGTCTGGTTTCGCAGCAACGCCACCAAGCTCGACGACGGCGTGCTGGTGGTGGGTGAAGACATCACGCCCCGCAAACAGGCCGAGCAGGAGCGCCTGAAAACCCTGCGCCTGCTGGAACAAGCCGAAGCCGTGGCCGGCCTGGGTAGTTGGGATTACGACCTGCTGAGCCAGGAGTTTCGGTGGTCCGATGGGATGTACCGGCTGTTCGGCTTGCCGCTGGGTCAGCCGGTACAGCCTGCCATCTATTTGCACTACGTGGTGGACGAAGACCGGACCCGGGCGGAGGACTTGGTGCACCGCATGCAGACCGGCAACGGCACCTTTGAGGAAACGCTGCGCCTGCGCGTGGGCGAGCAGGTGAAGACCGTGCGTGTCAAGGCTGTGGTGCTCCGCGACGAGGCCGGCCAGCCCGTGCGGGTGCTAGGCGTGGATCTGGACATCAGTGAGCTGCAACGCCTCGAAGCCGACAACCTGCGCCTGCGCCTGAGCCAGCAGCAGGCCCTGTTCGAAGCCGTGCAGGCGGCGCAGGAAACCGAACGCAAGCGCATGGCTGAGAGCTTGCACAACGGCATCGGCCAGATCCTGTTCGCCACCAAGCTGCGCCTGGACCAGTTGCACGCCCCAGTCCTGTATACGCTTCCTACCCTGGTAGCCGCCCGCAATGAGGCTGACCAGTTGCTAAGTGAGGCCATCCGCCAGACCCGGGCTCTCTCGCACGAACTGGTGCCCCTGACGCTGGAGCGGTTTGGCCTGCGGGCCGCCCTGCAGGATATTGGCCGCACGATGAGCACCCCGCAGCTGCGCCTGCGCTGCCACGTGCTGCTCGACGAGGACGCGGCTCCTCTCTCACTGCCGCTGCAGCTAGCCCTCTACCGCATGGCCCAGGAACTGGCCCTCAACATCAACAAGCACGCCCAGGGCGCCACGGAAGCCAACTTGGAGTTGGAAACGATGCCGGGCTGGGTGCTGCTGCGAGCCGAAGACAACGGCCCCGGGTTTGGCGCGAAGAACACGGCCGCTGGATTGGGGCTGCGCAGCATGCGCGACCGAGTTGTCCTGCTCGGCGGCCAGTTGGAAACCGGTGCCGTCCCGGCTGGTGGGGCGTACGTCCGCATCCGAATTCCCCTACCTACTTCTGCTACCTTATGATCCGCTTATTCCTCGTCGATGACCACGCCATCTTGCGCATTGGCCTACGGACCCTCTTTCAGCAGCAAGCCGACCTACAGGTAGTCGGGGAAGCGGAAACCGGCGAGCAGTTGCTGGCTCAACTGCCCACCACGCCCTGCGACATCGTGCTGCTGGACCTGCACATGCCCGGGCTCGACGGCCTGGCTACCACCCAGCGGCTGCGCGCCGAGTTCCCGACCGTGCGGGTACTGATTTTGTCGATGGCCGACCACGAACGCGCCATCGGGCAGGTCCTGGCGGCCGGGGCCCAGGGCTATGTGCTCAAAAACGCAGGCCACGACGAGATTGTAGTGGCCGTGCGGGCCGTGGCGGCTGGTAAGCGGTTTTTGTGCTCGGAATTAGGGCTCACGATGCTGGAGAAAGTGCTGACGGAAGTACCGGAAGTTACTACCCAGCCCGTGAGCGGCCTCACAATGCGAGAGCAGGAAATCCTGCGGCTGGTGGCCGACGGGCTGATCACTGCCCAGATTGCTGACAAGCTGTTTACCAGCCCCCGCACGGTGGAAACCCATCGTCAGAACATCATGGAAAAACTGGCGCCAAGAACACTGCCGCGCTAGTGAAAACTGCACTCACAAAGGGCTGGCTGAGGTGAATTCCCCTGCTCGTCGACGATGACGACACCACTAACACGCCAGCGCTTCTATGCTTAACGATCAGGTGCTCCCAATCCTTTTAGGAGAATGGCTGTCACCCAAGCAGCATCGTTAACACTAGCTGATTGAAGTGAGTCAAAAACTACTGATTTTACCTTGGAATAGTACCTAATCTACAACTCCGTAGTTGGTGCAAATTAGTTCTGGAAATAAGAAATCCATGTGTTTAATCTATTCATAATCAATATAATAAATAGATACATTATTCCCGCTAACGAAGCTAAACAACGTATGCGTGGGATCATCAGGTTTCTTTTCCGAGCGTATGCAACAACGTGGCCGGACAGGCATTCCTAAGCCGGCAGTTTTACTTTTCCACCCCCTTACGCTTGTCTTATGTTCGATAAACTCGAAACCCTCGATGATCTGTTCGAGATGCAACTCAAGGACCTGTACAGCGCGGAATCGCAGTTGGTGAAAGCCCTGCCCTTAATGGCCGAAAAGGCCAAAGATGGCCGCCTGCGGGCCGGTTTTACGAAGCACCTGCATGAAACAGAACAGCAAGTGCAGCGCCTGGAGCGTATCGGTCAGTCGATGGGCTTAGACCTAGACGGGCACACATGTAAGGCCATGGCTGGCCTCATTGCCGAGGGGCAGGAAACCATGTCGGAGCGCGCTACGGAAGAGGTGATGGATGCGGCTCTAATTGCAGCGGCGCAGCGTATCGAGCATTACGAGATTTCCGGTTACGGCACAGCGGCGCATTTTGCCGAACGACTGGGTCAGCAAGAAACGGCGGACTTACTGCGTCAAACTTTAGAAGAAGAGCAATTCACCGATACGAAGCTCAATGAATTAGCCATCAATTATATCAATCAGAAAGCCGAATAAATACACTTCGATTTATCTCGTAGCGAGCCTCTGTTACAGACCATGTGTAAACGGGCCGGTAACAGGGGCTTACTGCTATGCTAAATTGCTGCTCTGGCTAGCGCGGAGCAGCATATTCTTCGCTCAGCAGGTGTGCGGCGAGCAACGTTCCAACCGCACGATTGCACGATTAGGTATAAACCTAGATCGGGGTGCCGCGGCCTACCAGACCCTTAGCACGTTGTTTCTTCGTTTCCTTGGCGCTTTCTCCATGGTCGTTTATCACGAAGCTCTGCCAACCGGCTACTTGCTGGCCCTGGCGCCCGATGCGGGTGCAACTACAGAAACCGAACTAGCGGATCACCTAGCGCAGGCCTGTCGTAGCGGCCGACCCGCCGTGTGGGTGGATTGTCGCCTGCTCGATACGCTTTCCCCCACGGCGGTGTGGCTGCTGTGGTCGTGTCAGCTACGGCTGCGTCGGCGAGGTATTCCTATGGTCATATGCCGAGCTTCAGCACGCGTGCAGCAAGTGCTGCAGCAGACGCTGGCCGGCGTCTGCTCTGGGCTCCCCCAAGCCCAATCGCTTGACCAGGCCGCTGCCTTGACGGCTGCCATAAGCCGCCACCCATGAGGTCTGCTGCTTTGCCCGCTACCATCTCCCTGGAGTGCTTTCGCGCCTGGCCCTTGCCCCAACAAGCGGCTCTACTGTTTGCCGAAGGCACGCTGCTGGCCTGCCGCTGGGAAACTCACCGCGCGGTGGGGCTTTACCAGCTGGCCGATTTCTTTTGTGAACTTTCCTACGATACGACGACGTACGCGTTGCGTGAAACGCGAGCATTTACACATCTAACGGACTTCGTTTGACCAAGTGGGGCCATGGCTTCTTGGTAGACGTCAGGAGAGTATACGCTTCTCGACGAGCAACTCGGTGAAAGAGCTGGCAAAAAGAATGAACCTCCAATTAATTTACTACCTGAGCACCAGCACCCCAAGCTAGCTTAAAAGCTAAACGAACTTTATCCGTATTCAAGCAACCTGCCTGAGTGGCCTCGTGGAGTGCAGCAGGCATGATACAACTTGGGGCACCATAAGGATAGCATACTCTAGGCCACCCCTTGTGAAATGACAATTGCTTGAGAAAGCCTTTTATCTTATTGATTTAGGTAGCATTTTGCTTTATGCCACGAGGATAGTAATGCGTAAGGGTTGCTGCTTTCGGGCGTGGCTGATATGTACCCGATTCAGACTATCCTGAGTAGACCCATCTTCTTGTAGCTGAATTGAAGAGGGAAAGCAAACTGCTCACGCCGCTGGGCTGCGTTGATGGGGTTGGTAGAGGTAATGCAGTTCACCTCTTGGGTCTGACCGCCACCCATCCTCCTGCCACCACTGGGCCGGGCGGTTGCCCTGGGCCAGCAGATACTTGAGGACCGGGTGCAGTGGTTAGTGCGCGGGTCTCGGCCGGGGCCGTGGTCGTCTCCCTAAGCGGCAAGCTGTATCTTCTCCATGTGCGGGATAGCCTTTGATAGCAACCGGAAATAAAAGTACGTAAACTGCTAAACCATTCCTGGTCGTCGTTACGCGAAAAAGCGGCACATGTAGCACCCGTACCGCCCACTTTCTTCCCTTTGCCGCTTCTCTCTTTCGGCGCTTGGCCCGTATACCCCGCTATGAAATCAGCTGACGGGTATCACGCTCTCGAAACGGAGTTACGCGCGGTGCGGGCGAAACTAGAACGGCTGGAGGCTGACCGTATTGACAAGGCGGAGCACCAGGCGCTGACCGACCGCTACCAGGAAAGCCAAGTCCGGTTCCGGACCATCTTTGAGAACGCCCCCTTTGGGCAGAAAATCATCGCCTCGGACCTCGTGATCCGGCAAGCTAACCAAGCGGTGCTGGACATGCTCGGCTGTGCTAGCCCGGAGGAAGTAGTCGGCCATCAAATCAAGGAGTTTGCCCACCCCGACTACCGCGACGACTGGCACTTTCTGCAGCAGCGGCTCTGGGCCCACAAGCTGCCCCACTTCACGTTGGAAACCTGCCTGGTACGCACCGATGGGTCCTCTTTTTGGTGCCAGGTCACCTCGATGCGCTTTCCCGACAACGGGGAAGAATTAGGCTTCACGCAGCTGGAAGACATCAGCGACCGCAAGGCCCTGGAACTATCCCTCAAGCGCCTCTACGACGCGCAGGAAACAATCCTGCATTTAATCACCCACGACGTCAAAACGCCCATCGCCCACATTCAACTGCTGACCGACCTGCTACAGCGGCAAGTGGAGGCGGCCACGTTCGCGACGGACGACGCAACAGACACGGCCAAGTACCTGGCCCTGATTCGCCGCTCCTGCGCCGACGCCAACAAGCTGCTGGGCGATGTGCTGCTGCTCGGCTCACTCGACACCACCCAGGTAAAGAAGCAGCCCACCAACTTAGGCGCCCTGCTGGAAAACCGACTGGCGGCGCACCAGCTAACAGCCCACGACAAGGGCTTGGCGCTGGTTCTAGACGTGCCCTCTCAGCCCCTGCAGGCCAACCTGCACGCCGATACCTTCCAGCGGGTGGTGGACAACCTGGTGAGCAACGCGCTCAAGTTTACCCCGGCCGGGGGCCGCGTGACGGTGGGCCTGCAAGAATGCCCGGGCTGTGTATTGCTCACGGTGCGCGATACGGGCATTGGCATTCCCGAGGCGCTGCAAGCCAGTCTGTTCGAGAAGTTTAGTCCCGCAAGTCGTTCCGGGGTGGGAGGCGAGGCCAGCACCGGGCTGGGCTTGTTTATCACCCGGCAAATTGTGCAGCTGCACCGCGGCAAGCTCTGGGTAGAGAGCCAAGAGGGTGCCGGCAGTTGCTTTTTTGTGGAACTGCACTAGCGGGCCAGTAAGCGCGAGCCGGCTTCCGCGTTCCCAACGAGTCTTTATCTCTTGCCTTAGCTGGGAAAATACGTAGGTCAGCCTCTGCATTTATACGTAAAAGCTGGGCGGTGCGCGTTTGTTTGCGCGCCCAGGGCTACTACGGTAAATTAAAGCTCGTACTTCCTAGGTAGCTGCAGAAACACGGTGCGGCAACGAACTTGCCCATGAAAAAGATCGCCAAGGTGCTCTTAGTCGATGACGACTCAACTGCCACGTTTCTGAATGAGCAGCTGCTGCGCCGCTTGCAGGTCGCCGAACAGCTATTGGTGGCACGCAACGGGGTGGAAGCACTACACGCGCTGGAACAGGTCTGCGCCGAACCGGCGGAGCTGGTCGGCCCGCTGCTCGTGTTGCTAGACCTACACATGCCGGTCATGAACGGGCTAGAATTTCTGGCAACGTATCAGCAGCACCCGCTCGCGCAACAATGCCCCGCCGTGATTGTCGTGCTCACGTCCTCGCAGCATCCTCGCGACTTAGAGCGCCTCCACACCTTGCCTATCGCGGTTGAGGTTCTCACCAAACCGCTCACCAGCGAAAAAGTACACGCCATTCTGCAGCGCCATTTTCGCTAGCGCCTATAGGAGTTGGCAGCGACACCTCATTTCTACGGTCCTAATGAAACAGGATTTTGGGAATAGTGCTGGGGGGGCTTTCCCTTTTGTTTCTTGGAATTGTAGTTAACATAAAGTTGCTTCTCGGGCAGCGCAAAGCGCCTGTTTAAATCACCGTTAAAGTGAACACTGTTTAGACGGCAGTCTTTTCTGCTGGTGCCCGCGTGAACAGGTCCTTAAGGATGATTACTGCGGCCCCTACCTCCAGGCCCAACGCAAGCAGTTCCAGTAGGATGGCCCCGCGTGGATTGGAAGACCCGACCAGTTTAAGTAGCTGCATCGCCACTTGCCACGTGACCGCCGTCACCAACAGGAGCTTGACCCAGCGGTACCCGGCCCACACGCCCGCGCCAAGGGCAGCCTGCACCAGCAGCGTAACCCCGAACGTGCCCCCATACACCAGGGGGCTCATACCGACGACAGGCAGGAAGAGCAGGACGGGCAAGGCGCGACAGGCAAAGCCCAAGAGGTAAAGCTTTGCGGCCCGAATGTCGTTTTTGCGAATGGTAACAGCCATCAGGGACGTGCGGGTTAAGTCGGGTATGCCCGGCGCACGATCGCGCAGGATTCTGAGCCGGGAAGTGCTGTCGTAGAAACGCGTCTTTCGGTAAACGCCTAGCAGGTGGCCGGCACCAGGTGCCAACAGACCCCTTTAGCGCGGAGCGAATGTAAGAAATCCGTCTGCGATTCCTAGTTCACGAAATGCGTCGAGAGTAGGAGTTTCGTGAACTCAATAGCAGACGC
>NZ_CP094673.1:62500-114305 GCF_022827545.1 Hymenobacter tibetensis | reverse complement strand
GTTTGGCCGGCTTCAGTGGAGAAATCATACACAAACGACGGCGCCACGGTGGGCTGCTTAGGCGTGATTTTGTCGGATACCAGCGGGGCCTTGACAGGCAGGGTTTGGTAGAATGGATTGGGGTTGTCGCCCTGCGCTTCTCGCAGCTTCAGGCCGCTGGCAGCCGCTACCGCGCTGTGCACCCGCACGCGGCAGTTGCCGCCGAGGCGCGAGGTGATGCGCACGCGGGTAATCTTGCCCTTGTCCCAAGCTAGGTCCACTACGTAGCCGCCGCGGGCCACGAGGCCCGTGACCTCACCCGTGGGCCAAGCATCGGGTAGGGCGGGCAATAGGTCGAGGGTGCCGTCGTAGCTCTGCACAAATAGCTCGGCGAGGCCAGCGGTGCAGCCGAAGTTGCCGTCAATCTGAAATGGTGGGTGCGCGTCGAGCAGATTGGGGTAGGTGCCGCCGCCCTCGCTCACGCCGCCGGGCTGGCTGCTCTGCAGCCGCAGCTGCTCGGTGAGCAACTTGTAGGCGTGGTTGCCGTCCTGCATGCGGGCCCAGAAGTTCACCTTCCAGCCCATCGACCAACCCGTAGATACGTCGCCGCGCTGGGTGAGCGTCACGCGGGCGGCCTCAAACAGCGCGTGCGTGCGGTAGGGCGAAATCTGCCCACTGGGGTACAGCCCGTAGAGGTGCGAAATGTGGCGGTGCTGGTCCTTGGGGTCGTCCACGTCTTGCAGCCACTCCTGCACCTGCCCGTACTGGCCAATCTGCATGGGGGGTAGCCGCTCGCGCATAGTGCGCAGGCTATCGGCAAAAGACTTATCAAGCTGAAGCAGTTCGGCGGCCCGGATGGTTTTTGAGAAGAGGTCGAACACCAGCTGGTTGTCCATGGTGGTGCCGGCCACTAAGGCAATCTGCTTGCCCTGAAGCGGATAGGTATTTTCGGGCGACACCGAGGGCGCCACCACCAGCCAGTGGTGGGTAGGCTCTTCCTGCAAGGCATCGACGAAATAGGTGGCCGCGCCCTTGAGCACGGGGTAGTAGGTGCGCAGAAACTGCTGGTCGCCGGTGAACTGGTAATGGTCCCAGAGGTGCTGGCTCAGCCAGGCGCCGCCCATGGGCCAGAGGCCGTACTGCGGCGGGTCGACCTGCCCCGTGATGCGCCAGATGTCGGTGTTGTGGTGCAGGGCCCAGCCGCGGGCGCCGTACATCTGGCGGGCGCTCTGCTGGCCGGTCACGCTCAGGTCCTTTATCATGCCAAACAGCGGCTCGTGCAGCTCAGTTAGGTTGGTGGCTTCGGCCGGCCAGTAGTTCATTTCGGTGTTGATGTTCACCGTGTACTTGCTGTCCCAGGGGCCCTTGAGCTGGTCGTTCCAGATGCCTTGCAGGTTGGCCGGTTGTCCGCCCGGCTGCGAGGAGCTGATGAGCAAATAGCGCCCGTACTGAAAATACAAGGCCGCCAGCGCGGGGTCGTGGCCCTGCGCAAAGCCGGCAATGCGCTCGGGGGTAGGAAGCTGCGCGGCGGGTGTCACACCAAGGTTCAACGTCACGCGGTTGAAATAGCGCTGGTAAGCCGCTACGTGGTCGGCCAGCGCCTGCTTGTAGGGCTTGCGTACGGCGGCAGCTAGGCAGGCCGTGGCCCGCGCGGCAGGGTCGCCACTTACATCGTGGTAGTTGTTGAAGTTGGTGCCGATGGAAATGTAGAGCGTGGCGCTGTTGGCGCCCGCAATACGGATGCCTGCGTCGGCGGTTTGCACGGTGCCGCCCTCCGCTACGGCCTGCACGCGCGTCTGAAAGCGAATTTGGCCTGCCTGGCCTTCGTGCTCACTACCGCAGCCATCGAGCACCAACTGGTCTTTTTCGGCGTGCCGGGTGTACTGCATCAGGCTTTCCTCGCTCAACTGGCAGCTAATTTGACCCGGCTTGCTGGCCGTTAGGCGCACCACCACCACTTGGTCAGGCAGGGAGCTGAATAGCTCGCGGTGGTGCGTGACGCCACCCACCTCATAACTAACCGAGGCCACGGCCCGGCTGATGTCTAGGTCGCGTTGGTAGTGCGTGGCGTTGTCGTGGCCCGGAAAGTCGAGGTACACGTTCGACGCCATTTGGTAGGGCATGCCGCTGTTGCCGGCGGGCTGCATCTTGGCTTGCGCCAGGGCCTGCGCTTCCACCAACTGCCCGGCCAGTAGCTGCTCACGGAGCTGCCGCACCACGGGCAACGCGTCGGCCTTCACGTTGTTGTTGGGGCCGCCAGCCCAGATGGTTTCCTCGTTTAGCTGGAGCCGCTCTCGCTGCGGCGCGCCGAATACCATAGCCCCCAGGCGGCCGTTGCCGAGGGGTAGGGCCTCATTCCAATTGGCGGCCGGCTTATCGTACCACAGCCGCAGGGGGGTAGGCTTCAGCTTGGCCGCCGTGGCCCCTAAGGTGGTTGCCCAGCAAAGCAACAGCAAAGAGGCTTTAGCTGACCAGTGAAGTTTGCGCATAAGTGGGTGGAATAAGCGCTGACCCTTAAAAGAGTGAAGCGTTAGAGTGTATTTGTAGACTTTCTAGAACGTCCTGCTGAGCTTGCCGAAGTATCTCTAGCGCTTCATCAGAACCGTTGCAACGAAGCGGTAGAGATGCTTCGGCAAGCTCAGCAGGACGGCCTTTATTAGTTATTAATCAACTAGTAGCACGTAGATAGCTGCCTAAAAAAGCTTCTGCGCAAACAGATACAAATCGTGGCGCCAGACGGGCCAGGTGTGGCCGCCGGGGTACTCGCTGTAGGCGTATTTAATGCCGAGCTCATCCATCTTGGCCCGCATCACCTTGTTGTTGGCGTAGGCAATGTCTTCGGGCCCGCCCATCGAGAGCCACAGCTGCTTGAGGTTGGTATTGATGGTGCTGGCATTGGCTTTCATGAAGGCGTACTGCGGGTCCGACAAGGCCGCGTTGTTCGCAAAAAAGCCAGAGCTGAATACCCCTAGGTAGGCGAACTGGTCGGTGTTCTTCATACCGGCGTAAAGGGTTTGCAGGCCCCCGAGCGACAAGCCCGCCAGCGCCCGATTCTGAGCGCCGGGCGCTACACGGTAATTGCTTTCCACCACGGGCATCACGGTTTGCTTTAGCTCGTCTTCGAAGCGCTTTAGTACCGGCTCGCCGAAGCCGGCCAGGCCACCGGGGCCGCCCATGTTGCCGTCCATCATCACGATGAGCATGGGCTTGGCCTTTTTGTCGGCAATGAGGTTGTCCAGAATAATGTCGGTTTTGCCTTGCTTGGCCCAGCCGGTTTCGTCTTCGCCGCCGCCGTGCAGCAGGTACAGCACCGGGTATTTGGCGGAGGTGTTGGCGTCGTAGCCGGCCGGCGTGTACACGAAAAACCGCCGCCACGAATTAGTGATTTTGGAGAAGTACCGCCGCTCGCGCACCTCGCCGTGGGGCACGTCGCGCAGGGCGTAGAAGCTGGTGCCGCGGCCTGGAATCTCGATGCCGCTGGCCATGCGCCCCATGCCGTAGAAAGTGTCGCTGGCGGGGTCGGCGATGGGCAGGCCGTCGAGAATCAGCGAGTAGTAGTGCAGGCCGCGGCTCAGCGTGTCGGTGGTGGTGGTCCAAGTGCCGGTGCTGTCTTTCACCATGTCGTATTTGCGACCTAGGTCGAGCTGCGCTTTCTGCACGCCGGGGGCTTTGAGGCGGAATACGGCGCGGTTATCGGGCAAAATCTGCGGGTACTTGGCGTTGCGCACGTTGGTCGTGGCCTGGGCGCCTAGCACCGTGTAGGTGGGCAGCGCGGCCACATCAACGGGCTTGAACAAGAACTGCGAGAACATGTACAGCCCATTTTTCCAGACCTTAAAGTCGTGCCCGCCGGCTTCGAGGTAGTACACGTGGGGCACGTTGTGTTCGTAGAGGTAGTCGTGCGTGCGCTGGCTGATGGGCAGCAGGCCGTCGGCGTCGCCGCAGGAAATCCAGAGTAGCTTCAGTAGTTTTTTGGCTTTCGCGGGGTCGGGCACCAACTGCTCGGGTATCTTAGTATTCGGGGCCGACGAAAAGCCCCCTACCCAGGCAAATTTATCGAGGTTGCCCAGCCCAAAATCCAGCGACTGGCCACCGCCCATCGACAGCCCGGCAATGGCCCGATTCTCGCGAGTAGTGAGGGCGGGATAGTGCTTCTCGACGTAGGGAATGAGGTCGGTCAGCAGGTCTTTCTCGAAGTTGGCAAAGGCAGCCACCTTATCGGGCCCGTAGATATTGCCGATAGGCCGGTCGTCTTTCATGGCCCGGCCGTTGGGCATCACCACCAGCATGGGCTTGAGCTTGCCGGCCGCGTACAGATTATCCAAAATCACCTGCGGGTGCCCGCCCTTGAGCCATTCCTTTTCGTCGCCGCCGATGCCGTGCAGCAAATACAGCACAGGGTACTTCTTCTTTTTAGAATAGCCCGGCGGCGTGTACACCAGCGCCTTGCGCACCGTGCCCACCGTTTTGGAGGGGTAGCTGATGCTATCGAGGCGGCCAGTGGCATTGCCCGCCACGGGCTGGTCGAAGCCCTTGGGCGCTTCCATGAGGGTCTTTTGGGCAAAAGCACTACCTGCGCTCAGCAGGGCAACGCTCACCAATACAGGTAATAACAATCTCATAGCGTGTCAGAAGTGCGCCGCCCTATGGGCAGCCGGGTGAAGAAAATGGGAAAGCCTCCTAGGTGGTCAGCGGCACGATGGCGCCTATTATTTCGGTGCGGCTGTGGTGTACACGGCCAGCGCAAAGTCGTAGCCCGGCTTGTCGTTTAGGCGCAGCGGCTGCCGGTTGAAGTAGGCGCTGCCGGCCGCGTACGCCTCCTGGCGGCTCGCGCGCCAGAAAAGCGGCGCCGACTTTTCCAGGCCTTGCAGCTCAAAGGCATAGGTGTGGCCGGCCAGCAAGGGAACTTGGTTAGCGCCCGCAAAGTCAAACTGCAACAGTCCGGCGGGCTGCGGTGTGTAGGCAATAGCCAGCCCCTGGCCACCCCCGAGCAGGTTGGTGCCGGGGGCGTAGGCCGGGTTCTCCTGCGTGCCTAGGTCATAGAGCGCCAGGGTGACGGACTGCTTGGTATCAGTGCCGAGCCCGTCGCCCCCAAGCAGGTCGATGCGCGTGAGCTTGCCATCGGCCAGCACCCGGAAGGTCTGCCCCAAGCTGGTGCCGCCCTTGTCGTGGTTGAAGCTGATGTTGTCGAGGGCCGTGTTGGCCGGGGCAGGCATGGTGCTCAGCACAGGCGCACCGGGCCACTGCGCGGGGCGCGGCAGCAGGTTTTGCACGACGCTGACGCCAGGGACCGTAGTGGCCGGGGCGCTGGCGGGCGGCGCGGGTCGGTTGGGGCTAGGTTTGAGCGGCCCACTCACGCCGGCCACGGTTTGGGTGATGGGCTGAATGGTGCCGTCGGGGTTATAATACAGGTATTCTACGCACACGCTACGGCGACCTAGGGCACCGCTTTCACCAGTGGGTAGGGTCAGCGTCGCGTTGTGGTAAAAGAAGTACCACTGCTTTTTGAACTCAATAATGCCCGGGTGAATCGTGTAGCTGTTTTTGGCCTGGTCGGTGAGGATGCCTTGGTAGGTCCAGGGGCCGGTGACGCGCGGCGCGGTGGCGTAGCAGAGTTTCTCCGACATGCCTTGGTGCGCAAAGGCGGCGTAGGTGAGGTAGTACAGGTTGCCTCGCTTGTGCAGCCACGGGCCTTCGGTGTAGTTGGGCACCTCAATGCGCTGGATGGGCCCGTCGAGCTCCGTCATGTTGGGCTTGAGCTTAGCTAGGTAGCAGTTGGGGTTGCCCCAGGCCAGCCACGCCGTGCCGTCGTCATCCACGAACACGGTGGGGTCGATATCGTCCCAGCCGTTGGGGCCGGGGGTGGTTTTATCGGAAATAAGGGCCGAGCCGCGGGCATCTACGAACGGGCCCGTGGGGCTATCCGACACGGCCACGCCGATGGCTTTGGCGTTGGCTGGGGCGCCCTCCTGCACCGCCGCGTAGAAGTAAAACTTGCCGTTGCGGGCCACCACCTGCGAAGCCCAGGCATCCTTCGTGGCCCACTTAAAGTCGCGCACGTTCATGATGGAGCCGTGCGCGGTCCAGTTCTTCATATCACTGGAAGAGTAGCACCGCCAGTCGTTCATGTTGAACATCTGGCCTTCCTTGGCTTCGTCGTGGCCCACATAGAGGTACACCTTATCCTTGTACACCAGCGGCGCCGGGTCGGCCGTGAATACGTCGCGCAGAATAGGGTTTTCGCCCGGTTTAGGGTTTGCTTGGCCGTAGCTGCTCGGAGCAGTGGCAGTTAGCGCAACTGCCGCAAACAGGACCGTATAGAAAAGGAATTTAGGCATAACAACGTGGGTGGGAACGGGCAAAGCGGGCAACTCGCAAGCAGCTAACTGAATAATCAGCAGTGCCTAAGGCTGGCGGGGTTGCCGCGGCCGGGTTGGCGTGTCGTTGGCAACTAGGGTTTCCAGCGTGTGCATGGGCGGTTCCACGGCAGCCGGAATGGGTAAGTGGCTGAACTGCTGGAAGTACAGCAAACAAGCGTCTTTCCACACCACGGCGTTGCCGCTTTGGGTGCGCAACTTGTTTTGCACCACCGCAAACCGCTCGGCATCCACGTAAGGCTGGGCCTGGTCCCAGGTGCGCTGAAACTGGCGCATCTGCTGCACGCCGTGTTCGTAGTGCAGGGCCAGTTCGTCCCAGAGCGTGCGGCCGCTTTTCATCTTGAAATCCCAGGGCAGGTGATGGAACCAGAGCAAGTACTCGTCGGGGCAGGTGGCGGGGTTGTTGAACTGTGAGGCCAAGGGCTCGTGGTACTGGCTCACGGCGTCGCTGCCGGTTTTGGTGCGGTCGAAGCCCACGCCGTTGGCGGCGGCCTGGTGGTAGTAGGGCGGGGTCCAGTCGGCGCGCATTTTGGGCGGCGCCCACCACGGGCCGGGCCCATAGTGCTCGTGGGTGGCCGACATAATATGGTGTAACCCCAGCGGCATCGAGTAATCAACGATGGCCTCACGGCTGGCCAGCATCAACTGCGTTACGGGCGTCAGGAACTTGGCATTCCAATCGGCGGCGGTGGCTGGTTGCGTAGCACCGTTGGCGGCGTTTTGGAAAGTTAGCTTCAGCCACTCCTCGGCCAGTTGGGCGCTTTTGGCGCTGCTGTTCCAGGCCAGCCGCCCGAAAGCGTACCAGTTAGCCTGCGCGAAGTCGTGGCCGGTCCAGTTGGTGTCCAGGCCCACGTTGGACACGCCGGCCATGGCCGAGTGCGCCTGGCGGTATACGCTGCCGTTGGTGCAGCGGGCCACGGTGCTGCCGGGGCCCGCTTGGTAGGTGTCGCTTTGCAAGCACTCTTCCCACATCGGCGCCAGATATGCCAGGTCGATGGCGTGCCCGAGGTACTCCTGCGTGATTTGAAACTCGGGCATGACGGCCGTCTTTTTCAGCGCTCCAAACAGCGGGCTAAACGGCTCACGGGGCTGAAAATCCACCGGCCCGTTTTTCACCTGAATGATGACGTTGTCCCGAAATTTGCCGTCGAGCGGCACAAACTCGTTGTAGGCTTGCTTGGCGCGGTCCTTGTCGTTGGGGCTGTACACGAAGGCCCGCCACATCACCAAGCCGCCGTAGGGCTTGAGCACATCAGCCAGCATGTTGGCGCCGTCGGCGTGGGTGCGGCCGTAGTCCTGCGGACCGGGCTGCCCTTCGCTGCTGGCTTTCACCAGGAAGCCACCAAAATCCGGCACCTGCTGGTAAATCTCCTTGGCCTTGCTGCGCCACCATTTGATGACGGCTGGGTCCAGCGGGTCGGCGGTTTTCAGGCCCCCCAGCAGCACCGGCGACGAAAATTTCACCGAGAGGTAGGTCTTCACGCCGTAAGGCCGCAGCACATCAGCAATGGCTTTCACGCGGCCCAGGTACTCGGCGGAGAGTATCATGGGGGAGGCATTCACGTTGTTGAGCACGCTGCCGTTGATGCCCACCGAGGCGTTGGCCCGGGCGTATTCTTGCCACAGGGTTTTGTCGCGCTTGGTCATGACCAAAGCGCTGTCTTTGCGCCAGAAGATGGACTTGCCCGCGTACCCCCGTTCCACCGACCCGTCAGGGTTGTCCCAATGGTTGAGCAAGCGGAGCTCGTACGAGGGATTGGAAACGCCATCAGCCACCGGCTGGCCAGTTTGCTGACGCCGCAGCAGCTCGAATACCCCGTACAGCAGGCCCCGCTCGGTGGCGGCCTGCACCCCTTGCGCACTCAGGCGAAACCCGTCGTAGTTGATGCCCTTGTCCTTCTTGAGGGTCAGGGTGACGGTGGCCCCGGCGCTACCCTGCCAACCTTGCTGCAATTCCTGTTTCGCCGTGGCAAGCAAGGCGGAGGTTTTAGTGGGTGCTACCACCGTAACCGGCACCGCGGCGTGTGGGCGCAACCAGAGCTGGTGGCCGTCTTCGGCGCGCAGTTGGAAGGCAGCACTTACTAGCAGAATACTGAAGAAAATCTTTTTCATGTCGTTGATTTCAAGCCCACAAGGAAGCCAGAGCTAGCGTTTAATCGTCAATCGTTTGCCGGTGTAGACTACTCGTTTTTGGGGCGTACCAACCGCGGCGCCCAGCCCATTAGCCTCACTGGGCCACAGCAGGTTGAACACCCGCCGCGACAATTCGCTGGGGTAAGTGCCCTGCCGCGGGCCGATGGTGAGCGTCTGGCGTTTCTCGTTCCAAGCAAAGTCGATAAGTGTATGTTGGCCCTGCTCGTAGCGGTAACTGTCGCCTTCATCCTCGTAAAGGGCAAAGCGGCCATCGGCGCCAGCATACACCCTGATTTCCAGCGTGTCAGCCGACTTCTGCCCGGTGTATTGCAGGCGTTTGCCCAAAGGCACAATGGCGCCGGCTTTCACGAAAACCGGGGTGGTAGCCAGAGGCGCAGGCGCCACCACGGTTTGCCCGCCGGCATGGCGCTGGCCCGTCCAGAAGTTGTACCACGCGGCCGCTTTCGGCAAGTACACGGGCCACTCCGTTGCGCCCGGTTTGGTGACGGGTGCCACTAGGAAAGCAGGCCCAAATGTGTACTCGTAGGCTTGGTGCGTGGCGGCCGTATCAGTGGCAAAATCCATCACTAGCGGGCGCATCAGCGTCGAGCCGTTGGCATGTACTTGCCAGGCTGCGGAGTAGAGGTACGGCAGCAAGCGGTAGCGCACGTCTAGCAGCTGCCGAATGTTGGCTTCCACTACGGGGCCGTTTTTCCAAGGCTCGGTTTCGGTCTGGTAGCCATGCACCCGGAAAACAGGCGTGAACGTTCCCCACTGGTACCAGCGCATCAGCAGCTCGTTGTACTGCGGGTCGGTGTACTGCCCGGCGCCGAGCCGGAAAAACCCGCCGATGTCGGTGGTCCAGTACGGCTGGCCCGTGATGGTGAAGTGCAAGCCGGCCGGAATCTGGCGCTTGAAGCTTTCCCAGGTGCCGCCAATGTCGCCCGACCAGTTGATGGTGCCGTAGCGCTGCTGCCCTAGGAAAGCCGAGCGGGTAAGGATGCACACGCGCTTATCCTGGGTGGTGGCGCGCTGGCCCTCGTACACGGCCTGGTTGACGAAGAGCGGATAGGTGAGCCGGTAAAAGTCGCCCGGCCCCACAAACAGCTGTTTGCCGTGCAGGGCGTCGTTTTCCGGTTCGGTGGCGTCCAGCCACCACGAATCTACGCCGTAGCCGAACAGATGCTGGTTCATAGCCGCCCAGTGCGCCGTGCGCGCCGCCGGATTGGTGAGGTCCAGCCAGGGGCTGTCCGGAATATACAACCCCTTGGCTACGTGGCTTTTGCCGATGGTGGACTCCTTGTTCAGGTTTTCCCACACTGAAATATTGAAGCGGGCGTGTTGGGCATGCAGATTCTGCATCAGGGCGGCTGGGTCGGGGTATTTGGCCTCGTCGAACTGCATGACGCCCCAGCCATATTTGCCCCAGTACTGCCAGTCCTGTACAATTACGTCCATCGGAATCTGGCGCCGCCGAAACTCCTGCACCGTCTCGGTCAGGTGCGCGCTGGAAGTGTACCGCTCGCGGCACTGCCAAAAGCCGTAGGCCCACTGCGGCAGCAGCGGCACTTGCCCCGACAGGTGGCGGTAGGTTTGGATGACGGCCTCGGCCTGTGGCCCATAAAACACCACGTAGTCCAACAGTTGGGCATTGGGCGAGCGAAACGTGGTCATCCCATCGACGCGCTTGTAGGTCACGCGCGGCGTGTTATCGGCCTTGCACACCACCTGGATGCGGTGCGCCCCCGCCGCCAGCTTCACCCGGGCGCTGGCCGTGGGCGGCAGCCAGAAATTGCTGAAATCGAGGCAGGCCACGCCGTCAATGGCTACGTAGTGCCGGTTGCCCATCCCGCCTAGATCGAGTATGAACGTGTGTTCCCCCGCCGCGGGCAGCGTGAAGGTGCCGGTGTATATAGCCTGCCCCTGGGCTACTTTTTGGGTGCCGGTGGCGGTAGTAGCGTCCACGGCCTGGCCCAGTTGCGCGGTGGCTAGCACCTGCTTTTCCAGCGTAATGGGCGCGTCGGCCGGGTTGAAATCGGTAAGGCCGTATTGGTGCCAAAGCAGGCCGTAGCCTTTGCTGGAATAGAGGAACGGCAGGGCAGTTTGGGTGTTCACCTGCGTGAGCTGCCGGGTAATGCCGCGCAGGTTGAAGTGCCCGTCCTGAAACTGACCTAGCCCCAGCAGCAGTTCGTCCGGCGCGGTCAGGAACTGCTGCTCGGCCACCACATTGGCTGCGCCCAGCACGGGCGCAGCGGCCCGAAGGCGGGTGGTTGGCTGCTCTTGCAGAAACACGCGGCCGGTACGGTCCGTGTAGCGCACGGCGCCGGTGGCCTTGTCCACCAGCACCTTCACCTGCTTGGTGGCCAGTTGCACCGCTGTACTCGTTTCCGTCACCTTGAACGCCGGCACCGCCGCTGGGCTTGTCAGCACCAATTCCGGCGGCGTAGGCAACGCCCCTTGCATGTACTGCACACGAATGGCGTTTTCGGCCAGGGGCCGCAGCACTAGTTGCCCCTCAGCTAAGGCAATTGTCACCCGGTCGGCGCTTGACTTGTAGCTCCGGAAGCGTTGGCCAAACCCTACAATCGGCCAGCTCACAAGCAATAGCAAGCAAGCGGGCTTTGTTCGGAGCAAGGTGAGGCAACGGTGAAGCATGTTGGTTTTCGAGAAAGAACAAGTGACCTAGGTCGGCCTTGGGGAGCAAGAAGATTACTTCACCGGCGCTACCCCTTTGGTCGTCTGCACAATAGGCTTGATGGTACCATCGGGGTTGTAGTACATGTCGTCCACGCAGATGGAGCGGCGGTAGCTACCGCCGGTAGGCAACGAGCCGTTGTGGTAGAAGAAGTAGCTCTTGCCCTTGTAGTCGGTGATACCGGGGTGGGTGGTGAAGCTGTTGGGCACGTTCTCCTGGATGATGCCGCGGTACGTCCACGGCCCGGCGGCGCTCGGGGCGGTGCAATACTCTATCATTTCGGGCTTGGTACCGGCGCTGGCGTACACGAGGTAGTAGAGCTTTTTGCGCTTGTACAGCCAAGGACCTTCGATGTAGTTCTTGGGCTTGAAGGTGGTGATAGGGCTAGCCAGTTCGGTCATGTTGTCCTTGAGCTTCACCCACTTGCAGCTGCCGTTGCCCCAGTACATGTACACCTGCTTGTCGTCGTCCACGAAAACCGTGGGGTCAATGTCGTCCCAGGCGTGCGGCAGGTCCTTAGTCATCTCATTGACAATAAGCGCCTTGCCAATAGCATCCTTGAACGGGCCCGTGGGTCGGTCCGACACGGCCACCCCGATGGCCGAGCCCCCCTGGCTGTTGTCGTCTTTCTTGTGGAAGGTGGACACAAACCAATAGAACTTGCCGTTGTGGTAGACGCACTGCGCCGCGTAAGCATCCCCAGTAGCCCAAGCGAAGGTGCGGGGCGAGAGGCGCGTGCCGTAGTCTTTCCAGTGCACCATATCGGTGGTGGAATAGATGCGCCAATCGGGCATCTTGTAGTTGGTTTCCTGCACCGAAGCTGTGTCGTGGCCGGTGTACAGGAACAGCGTGTCGCGGTACACCAGCGGCGACGGGTCGGCCGTGAACACGTCTTTGATGATGGGGTTTTGCGCCTGCGCAGGCAGGTAAGTTCCGAGGGCCAACAGGGCGGCGAGCAAGGTATATTTCATAAGGCTAGGTTGTAGCGAAAGAGAGCTGAGCAGGAAAAGGCGGCGGAGCTAGCCCCTTCCTACTGTGTAGGTTTGATTGATTTGACAGATAAAACAACAGCGCCACTGTGGCCGCCGAGGAGCTTCTCATCCTAGGTAGAAAGCCCCTAGGCTTGACTCGCTTACTCGAACTTGACCCAGTCAATCTCCACGGGCGTGTTCGTTTTAGAGGAAACGACCAGCGTGTGTGTGCCGGGCTTGAAGGCCGATAAGGGCGCTTTTATCTCCTGCCACTGGCTGCCCTTGGGCACAGTTACTTGGGCCAGCACCGGGCCGGTGGCCCCATCGGCCCGCAGCTGTACCATGGCGCCGGCGGCCGCCATTGTGCGTAGCGTTACTGTCTTGAGCGCCTGCTTGCCAAAGGCTACCCCGTTGTATTGCACCCAGCCTTGGTTGTTGGCAAACACGGTTTTCCAGCCCTGAAACTTGTTGGCGGTATCCAGGAAGGCGATGTTCGCGCCGCTGCTGCTCAGGCGACTGTAGCGGTCGACCTGGATTTTCTGCTTGGCGTCGGTGAGGCCCACGCCGCGTAGGGTTGGCACCACTTTCTGAATGGAGCCGTCGGGCTGAAAGAATAAGCTGTCGATGCGGACCGAGCGGTTTTTGTCGAAGGCGGGTGACAGGTCGTTGTGGTGGTAGAACAGGTACCACTGGTTTTTGAGCTCCAATAAAGAATGGTGATTGGTCCAGCAGCCTGTCGGCGACTCGTCCATAAGTACGCCCTTCACCGTGAACGGCCCTAGGGGACTGGTGCTGGTAGCGTATTCGAGGCGCTCGGTCTTGTTCTCGACGTGCGGGTACGTCAGGTAGTAAATTCCCTTGCGCTCAAACAGATAAGGGCCTTCCTTCAACCCTTTGGTGGGCAGTTCGCCTAGCGTCTTGGGTTCGGAGGCTAGCTCCAGCATGTTCTCCTTGAGCTTAGCGCCGTAGATATTGCCTTGCGACCAGTACAGATACGCCTGCCCGTCTTTGTCGATAAACACGTTGGGGTCGATGCCGCGCACCCCCTTGATGGGCAGCGGCTGCGGCACAAAGGGGCCGGTGGGCTTATCCGACACGGCTACCCCCACCGTAAAGCCCTTGCTGATGGTCGTATCGCGGGGGGTAGTCGGGAAATAGAAGTAGTACTTGCCGTTGCGGAACATGCAGTCGGGCGCCCACATGCTGTAGCTATCAGGCTTCACCCATGGCACTTTGTTCTGCGTCACAATCACGCCGTGGTCGGTCCACTCCGTGAGATTGGCGGAGGAAAACACATGGTAGTCCTCCATCACAAACCAGCCGGCCCGCCCGTGCCCCGGTGTGGCCCGAATATCGTGCGAGGGGTACACGTACACCCGGCCATTAAACGCCCGCGCCGTTGGGTCGGCCGTGAATTGATTGGTAATGATTGGGTTCTGCGCCTGCGCAACGCCCCCGCACAAGCAGGCCAGCGCGCCTAGTGTATAAAGCAGTCTACAATTCAGCATCGAGGTAGAAGTTCGAGTAGGATTAGAATTCAAAAGGCCGTCCTGCTGCGCTTGTCGAAGCATTCTACCGCTTCGTCTACACCGTCCAACGAAACGGTAGAGAGGCTTCGATAAGCGCAGCAGGACCGTTCTAGGCAGTTGTTAAGCACACGCTTACTTGGCTCCGGTGGTCTTGTCCGTAATGCGGAAGTAATCGAAATCGGCATAGCCGCCAGGGTTCTTGGTGGCGTAGTTGAACAGCCCAAATCGGTAACCCATAAAATGCGGCAGCGTGTAAGCCATCTTAAGCGGCTCGCCGATGGCTTTCCACGTTTTGCCATCGAGGCTATAGAAGAAAGTCGCCACGTCTTTGCGCTCCGTGAAGTCGCATTCCGCCTTGAAATACACCGTGTTCTGCGTGAGCGGCAGGCGCTGCAACTCCACGGGCCTCTCCGACTGGGCACTCACCATGACGATGGATTTGGCGCCGTTGCGGAAGTCCACCCCCACCAGGCCGTACCGCTTTTGCAAGAGGGCTAGGCCCGCAAAATCACCGTCTTTCAGGTACGATACATCCAGGGCCGTGGTGCCGGCGCAGGTCGGACCGATGGTGCGCTGGGTCAAGGTGTTGCGGGCCAGCAGGAACGTGGTGTCTACACGGTCCGTTTGCAGGCGCAGGTAGCCGGGGCGGTTGGAGAGCGACCACAGGGAGTTTTCGGGATTGTGGTTCCACTGCCATACTAGCGGCAGGGCCGGCTCGCCTTTGCGCCGGGCAAACTCATCCGACGCTACTATGCCCGGAATCAAACCCTTACTGGGGGGTAGGGCCAGCGTTTGGGGCACCTTGCCAGCCGTGCCGAGCACCGGCCAACCGTCAGTCCACGTCACGGGCACTAGGTAGGGAATGCGGCCCACGGCCCCATAATCGCGGAACAAGTAGGAAAACCACCGGCCATCGGGCGTGTCGATGAGGCCGCCCTGCGCCACGCCTAGGTCTTGCAGCCCCAGCCGGCCTTCGTAAGGCCCCGTGATTTTATCGGCCCGGTGCACCACCACCGTGCGCATGCCCTCCTTCGGCCAGGTAATATTGAAGAGGTAGTACTTGCCCTTGACTTTAAATAGCTGGGAGCCTTCGGCTTGCAGGTTGATGTTCGGGCCGGCCGGGGCGCTGGCGTTTTCGATGATCACCTGCTCGGTGGCACCTGGCTTCACGCCGGAGGCGTCGGCCGTGAGTTCTATCAGCCGCAGCTTACCGGTGCCAAACACCAGGTACACCCGGCCATCGTCGTCGAAAAACAGGGAATGGTCGTGGTAGCTCGGCTTGAACGACACGGTTTTCCAGGGCCCTTTCTCGATGTTCTTGGTGGAATAGACATAGGTTTTGCCGGTAGTCTGGGCGAACGTCGAGACGTAGTACGTGCCCTGGTGAAACCGCAAGCTGCTCGCCCACGACCCGCGGCCGTAGGTGCTCTTGCCGTTTCTAAGTGCCAGCTCATCCTGGTTGCCTAGCGTGTCGGAGGCGTAGCTGACTAAGTGCCAGTTCACCAAGTCCTTGGACTTCATGATGGGCACGCCCGGACTCATGTGCATGGTCGTGCTGCTCATGTAGTAGGTATCCCCCACCCGTATCATCGACAAATCCGGCACGTCGGCGAAGATGATGGGGTTTTGCGCCTGCTTCACCTGCGCCAGGAGCGGCGAGGCAACGGCAGAGGCAAGGGCAAGGCCGGCAAGTAAGACGCTCTGCTTCAGTAAGTGCTTCATGGATAAGGAACAACCAGTGCAAGGGTGAAATTAGGGTTGCGCGGGCTTGATGGCCTGGTACTTGCCGCTCAAGTGCATCAGGCTGAACAGGTACAGCAGGCCGTCGTAGTAGGAGTCGAAGTAGCCATCCTCGTAGGGTGCCAGTTTGGCGTTCCAGAGCGCATGCACGAAGGCCAGGTCCTGGTCTTGGCGCATGAGCGAGGCTGATGCGCTGGTGGCCACCAGCCCGAGCGAATGCCGCAGCTTCTTGACGTCGCCAGCCGGCAGAATAAACTCGGGCCGCGAGCCATCCACATTAAACTGGTCCTCGAACGTGTTCAGCCCCTTGCCGCGCAGAAACCCCTGAAACCGCCGCGCATACTGCTCCTGCCAGGCTTTGTCCTTGCCAAACCATACGTAGTCCATGGCAATGTTCATGGGCACCCGCCACGAATCGTAGCGAAACGCCGGCGGCGCCCAGTTGGTGGCGTGGGGCTTGCCGCTAAACTCGGTATAGTCGTAGTTGAGGCCGGTGGGCGCGGCGCACGCCCGGTGCAAAAACGCCCGTGACGTATCGGCGCAGGTCCGATAAAACTGCTCGTGCCCGTCCTTGGCGTAGGTCGCCCACACTTCCAGGAAAGCCGGCACGTGGTACGAAGGGTCCGTCCAGTTATACATATCCCCCACCGGCACGAAGGTTATCTGCTTGTGTTGGGTGTTGAAGAGGTTACGGACGCCGCCAGTGCCGTCTTTTTTCCACGAAGCATCCAGGATGCGGCGAGCTTCCTTATAGTAATTGATGCCGGTAGTATTGCCCCAGCGGTTGGACGCAAACAGCAGGCTCGTAACGAAATACAATTCCCCATCCGAAGCGGGGCCCTCCGAATTGAGCTTCATCGTGGTGGTGCTGAAACTCCAGGCGAAGTAGCCTTCCAGCGGCCCGCTTTGGTGCTGCAAGTTCTTCTTCGACCAGCGCCAGAGGCGGTCAAACACCTCTTTTTTGTTGAGTTGCACGGCCACCATCATCCCATATGACATGCCTTCGGTGCGGGCATCGTGGTTTTTCACGTCCGACACGTAGGCCATCGAGTCGCTCACCTCGAAGTACACCTTGTTAGGGCCTTCAAATACGTCGTGGTAGGCTTGCGCTACTTTTTGGTCGATGGCGGCTTGGCTATAGCCCGCCTCTCGCAGCAAGCTAGGGTACTTACCGGTGTAAAAAGCCCCTTTCTGCGTGATGGGCGCCGGTTTGGGTTTGGGAGCGCGCTGGGCAGTTGCGCTACCTAGGCCAGCGCATTGCAGGCCAAGCAGCAGCAAGCTGATTCGGCTGCGGAGAAGGAAAGAAAAGCGTGCGTTCATAAGGTGGAGACAAGGGGCAGCGGGGCGGTATTTCGCACGGGTTTGCCGCTCGGTAAGGGGTGGGGAGAATGGCTGGGAGGACCTAGGGCTGTACCACGAAGCCGCCCCGTGCGGGTAGCGTCACACTGACGGTGTTGCCCGCCACGGCCCGCGTGCTGAAGCTGCGGTTGGTATCGCCGTCGGTGATGAGCGTGCCGCTTTTGAGGCCTAATTTGCCGAGGTCAACCTGAATGGTTTTGGGCGCGTCGGTGGCGTTGATGCCGGCCACGTACCACGCGCCGCCAGGCGCCTGGCGGGCGAGTACTGCGTACTCGCCGGGGAAGCCGTCTACCAGCTTCACATCGGCCCAGCGGGGGGGGAGCTTTTTCACGAAGTCTTGCACGTAGGCGGGTTGCGCCGCCATGCCCTCGGGTACCTCGGCGTAGTGCTGAATGCCCGACTGAAACAGCACCGACAAAGCCAACTCAAACGCATTGGACGTGCGGCGCTCCTTGCCCCGAATCTCCGAAAAGGCCATGGGCGTGAAGTCCATCGGGCCTACGGCGTTGCGGGTGAAGAGCAATGTGGCGCAGTGGGTAGCTTCTTGGTCGGTGTTGCGCTGGTCGAAGGTCAGGAACTCGAAGCCCTTCACGGCTTCCATGGTCATCAGGTTGGGGTAGGTGCGGTTCCAGCCCCTGGGCAGGGTAGCGCCGTGAAAATTCACCAGCAGACCCACCTGGGCGGCATCCGTCAGGATGTCCTGGTAGTAGTTCATAAACGACTGCCCATCACCCCCGAAGAAGTCGATTTTCACCCCGGCCACGCCCATTTGCTTGATGCGGGCAAACTCCTTGCGTCGGCTTTCGGGCTCAAAAAGCACGTTGGTTGGCGTTTGCGGCGCCTGGTTCCAACTACCGTTCGAGTTGTACCACACCAGTAGGCCCACGTTTTTGGAGCGTGCATACTGCGCTAGCTCCTGCGTTTTGTCGTAGCCTATCTGCTTGTCCCAGAGCGCATCGACCAGGCAGTAACGCCAGCCCATGGTGGCGGCGTAGTCGATGAAGCGGCGCTGCACGTCGTAAGTGGTGTTTTGGTCGCCCATTAGCACCCACGACCACGACGATTTGCCGGGCGCGTCGGTGAGCACGGGCGTTTTAGCGGGCGCGCTCAGGTCGGTCGTCAGCGTCGATTCCACGATGGGCGCCAGCGAGTTGCCTACCACTACTACGCGCCAGGGCGTGCGCCACGGCAGGCGGCTTTCGGGTAGCAGGGCCGCGTCGGGCGTGGTTTTTTCGGGTGGCTGCGGGAAGGCCACGGCGTACTCGGCATCGGGCGACTCGTGGGCGAGGTGGGTGCCGCAGTAGGTGCGGTCCATGCCCGCCTCAGTCAGCATCACCCAATGCCTGTTGGTTTGAAACAAGGCCGGAAACGACCACCCCTGCCCGATGGTAGACGGCGTACCCGCCGCGATGCCGCGCTGATAATTCTCCTCGTACGAGGGCTGCGTGTTGGCAAAGCCAGTCTGAGCCTTGGCGTGCGGGTGCAGCCAACCCTTGGCCCCGGCCGGCAGATGAAACGTGGTGTTTTCGGCCGTGATGCGCTGCACGTCGGCGCTTTTGCCTTCAATAAGATACTGAAACGCCACTCCATCGTTCGACACCTGAAACACCACGCTCAGGGTAGGCGCTCCTGCCCGCCCCGCGAAGTGCACCACGCGGCGGTTGGCCCGGTAGCGGCAGGCAGCGCGCTTGTCGGTGGCCAGTTGGTAGTCGTCGGCTACGGCAGTTACCTTATCGGCCTGCGTTAGTTTGAGGCCCTGCGTGAGGTCGGCACTAGCTAGGCGGAGCCCTAAGTGCGAAGGCCGCAGCAGCTCGGCCTGGCGGTAGCGCACGGCGTAGGTGGGCTGCCCCTGGGCGGTTACATCTACCGTCACTTGCACGGCTCCATCGGGGCTATTGATGCGGATAGGCGAAGCGGCCTGGGTAGCAGTAGCAGCAAGCATAAACGCGCCAAAAAAGAAAGACAAACGCATGATAATTAACGAAGTAAGAAATGGGTGTGGGGAAGTGGCGCGGTAACTTTACCCCTTTCCTCGTACCCGAATCACGGTGAGCGAGTACGGCGCGGCGGTGTATGTAAAGCGCTTGGCGGCCTTGTAGGCAGCGGCCTTGGGCACAACGGTTCGCGGGCTAGCGAAGGAGTTGGTGGCATCCTTTGGCCCCGTGAAAACTGTCTGGGTGGCAGCGGTTTTCAACCCAGCAAAGCGCGTCAAATCCACAGTAAAGCGCTGGGGGCTAGCCACCGTATTCACCAGCTTCAGGATGATGTCGCCGGACTTAGCGTCACGCACGCAGGAGGCCGCGACGGTGGTGTCGGCAATGGCACCGGGGGGCAGCGTCACCACCCCGGTGTGGTAGGTGTCGCCCTGGTTCTGGCCGAAAAGCTGCTGCACGTAGTAGTTGACGGAGGGCGCTATGGTGGTATTGGTGAAGTAGATCAGGTCGGTTTTCCACTGGGTGTGGCCTTCTTTAGCCAGCAGGGGGGCGTAGGAGGCTAGCTGAACCACGTCGCCGTTACGCTCCAACGACGTCATGTAGGCCGCCTCGGCCAGGGCGTGGTACAGCGTGTTGCCCCAAGAGGCATATTCGCCTACGTACACCTTGGCCTTGCTGCGGTCGTAACGATCGTAGCGCTGGTTGTTGGTCATAAACCACCGGGGCGTTTCGTAGTAGTGCTCGTCTACCATCGGCACGTTCAGCTGGTTGGCGAAGGCCCAGCCTAGGTCGTAATCCTCGCCTTTCGGACCGGGCCCCACGGTACCAATGATGGTGATTTCGGGGTGTTGCCGGCGCATGGCGTCATAGAGCAGCTTGAACCGCTTCCGAAACTCGGGGGTCTGCTTGTCTTCGTTGCCGATGCCGATGTAGGTGAGCCCAAACGGCTTGGGGTGGCCCGCAGCAGCCCGCTTGGCACCCCAGGGTGAGCTAACCGGACCATTGGCGTATTCTATTAAATCCAGCACGTCTTGCGTGTAAGCTTCCATGTCAGCTATAGGCACACACTGCTGGCCAGTGCCACCAATCTTCCAGGTGCCGCCCGAGTTTTGGCAACTCACGCCCGCAGCCACTACCGGCAACGGCTTGGCCCCGATGTCTTCGCAAAACTGAAAATACTCGAAGTAGCCGAGGCCCGCCGTTTGGTGGTAGTTCCAGATGTTACGCTGGCCCTTCCGCTGCTCCAGCGGCCCCACGGTTTTTTTCCAGTCGTAGATATTATCCAGCCCGTCGCCGTGGGCCAAGCAGCCACCCGGAAAGCGAACAAACTTCGGGTGGAGGTCGGCAATGGCTTGCGCTAAATCGGCCCGCAAACCGTTGGGGCGGTTGCGAAACGTTTTTTGCGGAAACAACGAGAGCATGTCTAAATCGACCACGCCCTTGCCAGTGGCCAATACTACCAGACTAGCAGTGGCTTCCGTGGTGCGGGGGGTAAGGGTGGCGCGGAACTGCTGCCATTCCCCCGCTTGGGCCGACAACGTGGTTTCGGCCAGCACCGCGCCTTTCGGGTCGCGCAGTTGCACTAGTAACGGCACAGCCGCCGCTGATTTCACGCGCGCCCACACCGAAAAGTCGTACTTCTCACCCGCCTTCAGCGGTATGCCATCAAACCCTACGTTTTTGAGCCCTGCCCCCTTCTGAAACGGCGTTTCTACCCGCAGCTGCACGTAGTGCGGATTATCGGCGTGCAGGGGCGCCGCGGTTTCCACCGACAGGCTGCCTGTGGCGAAGCCTTCCCGGAGGAACTCCCAACTAGTGAGCGGGTTCCAGCCTTCGTGGTCGCCGGGGGCGTATTCGAAGGAGCGGTTTTGTATCAGCTCGGCGTAGAGGCCACCGTCGGCCGCGTAGTTGATATCCTCGAAGAAGATACCAAACAAATCGGGGCTGATGGGCTTGCCAGCGGCCGCAGTCTGGGCTGCTGCAGGGGTTGCCAGGGCCGCAACTGCCGCTAGGGCAAGTAGGCATGCAAACTTTTTCATGGATAATGAAAAAGTGCGCCATATTCCCGCCGCGGCAGTCGGCGGGATATAAAGCAGCACATGGGGTGGAAAGAAAGGGACAATGCGGGCTCCTAGCCGCGAGCGGCCAGGACCTTACTTCTTGTACACAGGGTCGTTGCCTTCGTACTTGAGCCACTTAAAGGCAGCCGTGTTAGTCGTGGGCTGGCCCGAAGAAGTGGCGTACATCCCAAACACACAGCCGATGAAGCCGCCCGCCACTTGCGTGCTCAGGAACTTGCCATCGACCTTGTCTTTGAGCACCGTCCACGTCTTGCCATTCTCCGAGAAGCCGAAAGTGTAAGCGTCGCCCTGGGCCTGGATGCGCAGCTGCACGCTAGCCGTAGCCGACTTAAGCGGCGCCTGGGCCAGCAGTTCCGGTTGCTTGGCATCGGCGGTGCTTTTGAAGAGCTGCAGCATCGGCTTGCCATTGTCTACCGACTTGCAGAGGTAGTAGAAGTGCTTCTCGTCTTGGAAGATGGTCAGGCCCGCCTTTTCGTTGGCTGATTTCGGCGCGAACGTCAATTCGGTTTCGGTGGTGCAGTACATGTGCTGCTGGCGCTTGCCGACGAAGGCCGGATTGCCGGTTTCGGCCACCGTTTCAGGCTTCAGCTTCAAGGTGAGTCCCTTGGCCTTACTTAGCGAAAAATTGGTGCTATCGACTGTGCGCAGGAATAGCAACGCGGGGTCGAGCTGCTTCTCGAAGGTGAGGGTGTAGTTGAAGTTGCCGCTCTGTGGCCGGGCGCCGGGCTGCTTCACCTCAGGGAAGTTGGCTTTGTAGGAGTACTGCACCCCGTTGGGGCCAGGCACCATTACGGGCCACTCATCTTTCCACTCCACGGGCACAATGAAGGTCTCACGCCCGGTGTTGTAGAAGTTGCCCTCATAGGGCCGCACCGCCAGGAAAATAGCGTACGTCTTGCCATCGGGACCTTCCACAAACTGCGCGTGCCCGGCCGACGTGATAGGGTCTTTGCGGTCCTTCGGCAGCTCGCGCTGCGAGAGGATAGGGTTTTTCTCGTAAGGCACAAACGGGCCCAGCGGCGCCTTGCTGCGGAATACCACCTCGGTGTGGTTGACCGACGTGCCGCCTTCAGCCGCGTAGAGGTAATACCAGTCGTTGCGCTTCATGAGGTGCGGGCCCTCAATCCAGACGGGCTTCTTGCTCAGGTCCACGCCGCCGTTGACCACAATTTTAGCTTCGCCCACGGTTTTCAGGGTTTGCGGGTTCAGCTCGATCATCTTAATGGAGCGGTGGCCATCGTAGAGGGGCGTGCCGGGTGGGTCGCTGTTGTAGATAACGTAGGCTCTGTCGCCTTCGAAGTACAGCGAGGGGTCGATACCGCGTACCTCGGGTAGGAAAGTTGGGTCGCTCCAGGGGCCGGCGGGATTCTTGGCCGTCACCACGAAGTTGCCCTTGTGGTCGATGAGCGTGCAGGTGACGTAGTACGTGCCGTTGTGGTACTCGATGGCCGGGGCAAACAACCCGCGGGTCATCCGGTCGCCCATGAAGTTCATCTGGGAGGGCCGGCTGATGACGTTGCCGATCTGCTTCCAGTTTTTCAGGTCTTTGCTGTGCATGACCGGAATGCCGGGGAAGTAGGAAAACGTGGAATTCACCAGGTAGTAATCCGTGCCGACGCGAATGATGCTCGGATCGGGGTAGAAACCCGTCATGATGGGGTTTACCAACTCAATCGATTGAGCAGAAGAAGCGGCGTTTTGCAGCAGCAGAGCTGCCAGGGCAGGAAGAAATACCTTCAGTCGCGTTAAGAGCATGCTAGTAGGTTCGGGTGGATGTTCTGAAGTGTTTAATCGGAATGGTGCCTTACTCAGGCGCCCCTTATTTGAGTAGCCGCACGTCGTAGACGCCGCCTGCCGTGGAGCCCGCCGCCGCCACGAACTTTACGATGAGTGTGGTGGCAGCATTCCGGCGCAGGGCTTCGGGCAAGGCGTACTCCACGTCGTAGAATTCACGTTGCGGATTACCTTCGAGGGCTACCTTCGCCAGGGGGGCGCCATTGACTAAGATGGTGAACTGCCGGTTTTTATCGCCCCCAGAATACGTGACGCGGAGCGCGCGGCCCGCCTTGTTGGGGTTGCGCAGGTTGTAGCTAAACCAGCCGGCGGCGTGCCGCCAGTGGCGGTTGCGGAAGGTGCCCGTCTCGGACTGCTCTCCTTGGAAGCCGTGGTCCGATTCCGGCTGCTGCTCCCCAGGCGTTACCTGATCAATGGTGCGGGCCTCCAGGGCGCGTTTCTCGGCGTCGCGGCGGCGGATTTCTTCTTTGCGGGCGGCGAGGCCTTCAGGAGTTGTCACGGGCCAGTACACCATGTAGCGCGCGTCGTGAATCTGGTAGAAGGGCACCAACTGCACGCTGCGGTTGTGGTCGGAATCGACTAGACCAGCGGCGGTGAATGTCAGCGGCCGTCCGGCTACGGGCTTGATGCCTTCGGCTACGTTCTGGCTAGTAGAAACGAGCACGGGGGCGTCTTCAATGGGATAAAGCTGCCCGGTTGGCACGTGCGCCATGCGCTGGCCGTTGGCGCGCAAGCCGGTTAGGTCGGTGGTGTCGGTAACGGCAGCCAGTACCACCGGGCCGTGCACAAAGGACACCCAGGACGAATGGTCGGGCAGGTACTCCGCTTTGGTTTCCATGGGCAGTGCCACCGTCACTACGTCGCCCGAGCGCCACTTGCGCGTGACGGTGGCGTAGCCCGGCGAACTAGCCGTTGCGGCCACCGGCTTACCGTTGACCTGCACCGCCATCTTACCGGCCGGCAGCCAACCGGGCTGGCGGATGCTAAGCGCAAACGTGCGCGGCTTTTTCAGCTTCAACGCTAGCTGCGAGCGTTCCTCGAAGGGAAACGTCGTTTGCTGCGTGAGGGTGAGGCCCTGCTCAACCCAACTGAGGCGCGAGGGCACAAACAGATTCACGAGTAGCTCTTGCTCGGCGCGATGCGCGTACACCAGTTCGCCGTACTTGCCGTGGTTTTCCAGGCCCGAGCCGACGCAGCACCAGAAGCCTTCCTGCGGCTCGGAATACACGCGGTAGTGGCGCGGGCGCATGGGTGTGAAGTACACAAAGCCGCCTTGGCCAGGATGTTGCGACGAGAGAATGTGGTTGTAAAGAGCCCGCTCGTAGTAGTCGAGGTAGCGCGTGGAGGCGCTGGTGAGATACAACTGCTTGGTGAGCTTGAGCATGTTGTAGGTGTTGCACGTCTCGGGGCCTTCCGTGCTTTCGAGCATGGACGTGAAGTTGTCGGCCGGGTTGAAGTGCTCACTCACGCTGTTGCCGCCAATTGACACCGTGCGGTTCTCCACCACCGTTTTCCAGAAGAAAGTGGCGGCGTTGGTCCAGGTAGGATCCCCTCCTACCTCCGCGATACGCTCAAACCCAATGACTTTTGGAATTTGCGTATTCGCGTGCATACCGTTAAGCACGTCCTTGCCGCCCAACAGCGGCTCCAGCACCGCCCGGTGCGAAAAGCGGTGCGCCAACGTTAGGTACTTGGAGTCGCCGGTGATGCTGGCCACATCGGCAAACACTTCGTTTAGGCCCCCGTGCTCACTGCGCAGCATATCCTGAATTTGCGCGTCGGTGAGGTTGGCCGTGAGGTCCAGGCACCAATCAGTCAGCTTAACAAGCATGGTTTTCGCCTTGGCGTTGCCCCCAATTAGGTAGGCGTCGCGCAGGCCGGCGTAGGTTTTGTGCAGGTTGTACCAGGGCACCCACTTCTCGTTCATCCCGAAGCTGTTGGCCTTGATGTTGCCGGCTTTCACCTGCTGCCACATAGCCTTGCCGCCGGGGATGCCACCGAGGTAGCCATTGCCATTTTTCTGCTGGCAGGCGTCGAGCGCATCAATCATGTAGGTGAGGCGCTGCTGCACCTGCGCATCACCGGTAGCGGCGTACATCAACGCCAGCGCCGACAAGTAATGCCCGCCAATGTGACCATCCAGACCCGTGTTTTCCCAGTTGCCGTAGCGCTCAGCCTTCGGCTGAATGCCCGCTTCCGCCTGGTAGGGAGCTAGTAGCCGGTCGGGGTTAAGGGCCAGCATGTAGGCTTTGTCGGTCTGCTGCGCCTGCTGGAACGGACTTTCCAGCAAGTGCACTGCCGATACCGGAAAGCTTTGTAAGGCTGTTGTCTGGCCACTGCTCAGAAGAGGCAGCAAGCAGGTGGAGAAAAGCAAAAAATTACGCTTCATGATAATCGATTGTTCGGTTCCAAGACCCAACGGTCTGCACCGAAAATTGGCTACTATTCAACGCTTGTCAGGCACCTAATTGGTAAAAAGAAATTCAACTAGGGCCAAGACAACCGGTTACTCTGTAGCAATGCACGCTTGCCGCGGCTTACATCTTGTTTTTCGCCGTCTGCAGTACTGCCTGAAGAGCAGGCTTGGGCTGGTAGGCGCGGTCAAATAGCAATGGGTAGCTGGTGCGCCCTCTAATTGGCCAGTCGTTCAGCCAAGAGTCGGCATCCGTTACGCCCCACAGGGTGATGCGGTCAATAACGTCGCGGTGCTTGTGGAATAAGGCAAATAGGTCGGCGTAGCGTTTAGCTAGTTTTTGCTGCACCGAATCAGGCAAGGCCGTAGGATACACGTTGTATTTGGCATCGGCAGCAAAGTTTTCGGCAATGTCGGCTCCCTGGCGCCGGCTAGGGTTGGGCAGCACGTCGATGTCGAGTTCCGTGAAGTTCACATGCACCCCGAGCTTAGAGAAGGCCACAATGCTGGCTTCCACTTGGTCGATGCTCGGTTTGGTTAGGCCGTAGTGGCCTTGCATGCCAATGGCGGTTACTTTGATGCCTTTGGCTTGCAGGCTTTTCACGAGCTTGATGACGCCTTCCCGTTTTTCGGGGCGGTAAAGGCTATAGTCGTTGTAGTAGAGCTCTGCTTTGGGGTCGGCTTGGTGCGCGTATTCGAAGGCTTTGGCGGCGAAATCTTCGCCTAGGATTTCCAGCCACTTGGTTTTGCGCAGGTCGCCTTGCTGGTCGTCGATGGCTTCATTCAGCACATCCCAGCCGTTGATCTTGCCTTTGTAGCGGCCGACGACGGTAGTAATGTGCTCTTGCAGGCGCTTGAGCAGCACTTCCCGGCTAGCGGGCTGGCCGTTTTCGTCTTCAAACACCCACTTGGGGGTTTGTTGGTGCCACATCAGCGTGTGGCCGATGATGAACATCTTGTTTTGCTGCCCAAACGCCACGTAGTCGTCGGCGGGCTTGAAGTTGTACTTGTCGGGCTGCGGGTGTACGGGTCCCCACTTCAGCAGGTTTTCGGGGCTGATGGTGTTGAACTGCTGCTGAATCAGGGCAGTCGATTTAGCGTCCTGCCCACTGCTTTGCTTGTAGTTGAGGGCCGCCCCGACGTAGAAGTCTTTCTTGAACACCTCCTTCAACGTCGGTTCCGTCTTCTGAACGAAGTTCATTGCCATCCCGCCTAACGCGAGGGAGAGCACCGAGTATATAATTTGCTTTTTCAAGGTTGAGTGGAAAGTGTGCTGCTGGTCGGATTTGTTCGGCCGCTGGTAAGTTTCCAGGGCCAGATGTTGTACTGGTAAGCACGGCAGTAGAGGTTCCGCTACCGTTGGTACTGCTACGTGTTATTGTGGGTGGCAGCCTCGGCCACCTCGATAAGCAATAAACCTTCCCGGCCGGTCCTCGCCATAGGGTTCCCACACCCTTTCAAGGACCAGCCGGGTTGGTTTTGGTTGAGACATTGCCCTACACGAGGGGTGTTTGCCTCAGCCGTAAACCTTCCCCCCTGATCTTCCCCATAGGGTTCCCACACCCTTCAAAAGACCAGTTGGGTCGGTTGTTTTCGTTGATCTACGCTTGTTGGGGTATCATATTTTTGGCCGTGGAAAAGTGAATGGGTTGTTTCAACAGCTATGCTTACTGCGGCTGCGTGCTGGCTTGAAAAGGGGAGGCAGGGAGCCCCTCCCGGTTGTAGAGGTTGGCGCCTTCGGGGTTGTCGGCCCACGCATACCGCACGGATACCGGGTTCGGCACCTGGTCGCTCCACACCACCACTTGGTTGCCTTCCAGCTTGGCTTTGGCCCATACATACTTGTTGTCGGCTCCCGCAACTGCGAAGTAATTCGGTTCTCCGCCCTTGGTTACTAGGCCGCTGCCAACGTTCGTAAACTTGAGCGTTACCTTGTTCCCAACAACCTGCATGGTGTGGTATAGGGGCCCCGAATACACCACCTGCCGATCTCCGTACGCTACCTTCTCGGCGGCTAACGCCAGCCGGTGCCCAACTGGCTGCTTGGCAAGCGGATGAATATCGTTCCACTCCCCGAGCCCGAGCGTAACGGCCATGCCGGTGTGGGGCATCGCCAGTAAGCGCCGCTGCGTTTCGCGTAGCTCAGCCCAGCCACTCTCACTGGGCTCTTTTCTGGTGGCCATAAAGTCGGGCAGCTGCACGTACAGGAACGGCAGATTGGGCTGCTGATAGTGCTGCCGCCAGTCGTTGATCAAGCTGGTCATTAGGGCCTGGTAGTCTTGCGGACGACCGGCGTTCGACTCGCCCTGATACCAGAGCACACCCTTGATGGCGTAGGGCAAGAGCGGCGCAATCATGCCGTTGTAGAGCCCACCAGGCAGGAACTGAAAGAAGGTAGTGCTGGGGGCTGGGGTTGTACTAGCTCCTAGCTTGTAGTACCAGGCCCCGCTCAAATCCAAGGTTTGCCCGCCGGCCCGGAGTTGGTAGAGCTTTTCCGGCGTGAACCCACCCCGCCCGCTGTTGTTGATGACGCGCACCACAATGGTGTTCTTACCCGGCACCAGCACGCCCGAGGGGATACTGTACTTGCGAAGGTCGTACTGGGAGCCGGCGGAACCCACAAACTGGCCGTTGAGGTAGGTGGAATCCGAGTCGACGATGGTACCGAGTTCTAGTTGGGCGGGCTGCCCCACCATGCTGGCGGGCACTTGCACTTCCTTGCGAAACCACACCACGCCGTTAACGGGGCCTAATCCTTGATCTGCCCAATACCCAGGCACGTTCATGGTCGGCCAGTTGGTGGCGCTGTACTGGGGGCTAGACCACTTCGTTTGGGTTGGCGCTTCTCCCTGGTCGGCTTGGTGCAGCTGTTGGTACCAAGCGCGGGAAGTTTCTTTTTCGCGCACCTGCACCTTGGCTAGGTAGGCACTGTCCCGGTACTTCTCGCTTTTCTGCTCGTAAACCGGAAACTGCTTGAGGGCGGTAGCGCTCAGCCAAGCCTCGGCTGGGGAACCGCCCACCGCGTTTTTTATCAACCCAATGGGCACCTGGTACTTGGCGTAAACATCCTTGGCGAAAAAGTAGGCTACGGCCGAAAACTGGCCGATGCTCTGCGGCGTGGCCGCCACCCAGTTGCCGCCCGTTACGTTCTCTTGCGGCCCTGTAAAGGCGTAGCGCATGGGCACCAAGAACTGCCGGATGCGCGGGTTGTTGGCCGAAGCCATTTCCTGCGGGTACTTATCCTTTACACTGCTCATCGGCATTTCCATGTTCGACTGGCCCGAGCACAGCCACACGTCTCCCACCAAAATGTCGTTGAGTTGCACTTGGTTGCTGGCCTTCAGCGTCATGGCGTAAGGCCCCCCGGCTTTCAGGGCGGGCAAGGTAACCCGCCATTTCCCCGCGGGGGTAGCCGTTGCCTGGTAAGTTTTACCCTGGAACGTGACGGTCACTTTTTCGCCGGCGCTAGCCCAGCCCCAGATAGTAACGGGCTGCTCGCGCTGCAAGACCATGCCGCTGTCCACCAAGTGGGGCAGCCGGATTTGGGCCTGCGCTGGAGCCGCCCAAACTGCTGTTACGCACGCACTGACTGCAACTAAGGTTTTATTGTTCACTAACATGCACAAGTTCAATGGAAGTCTGGAGGACAGATCCTCTTCGTTGGTAGCGCGCCAACCGACCTAGGCGCCGTGCAGGCCGGTTAGCGCTTACTCACTAGCTCATTAGTAGCTAGGGTTGACTGTCTGTTCTGTGCATTGTTTACAGAGACAGGAGAAAGGAGTAGAGAGAATGGCTGCTTCATACGAGTAGCCCTTCTCTCCATTCTGTTGCATTAGCCTATTGATATTGTGGGTTTTGATAAGTAGCTTTTACCTCTGGTGATACGTCCAAACGCTCCATCTGGAACTGCGGTATAGGGCGCAGATAGTGATACGGTTCGATGGTGCGCGTAACGGTTTGAGGGGTATGGTCTCCGTAGTTAGTGCCCCCAATACGGTAGGTAGAAGCTAACTCATTCCATTTTTGCGTGCGCACCAAGTCAAACCAACGGTACCCTTCCGCATAGTATTCGCGCGACCGTTCGGCCAGGATGTAGTTGATGTCGATCGTGGTCGGAGTGGCCGCAACCATCGCAGCGCTGTTATCCTGCACCTTGGCCACGTTCCCGTTGTTGTCGAAACGCCACTTACCAGCCCGGGCCCGAATGACATTAATCAATTCTCGGGCGCTCTGACCCGATTTGGTAGTGGCTCCTTTTACGGCGGCTTCGGCCGCTACGAAGTATAGTTCCGAGAACTTAGCAACGTTGAACGGCCGGGTACTGCCGGCATTCGGCTGTCCTAAGCCCGTACCGTTGTCGGTACGGTAGGGGCCGAGCTTCCAGAGACCGGGATAAACAATCCGGCTTATCCCGCGCGGCGAAATCACATAGTCTGCTCTGTTGGGTAGTGTGCCGGCTCCTACATTGCTCGCGCCAGTGCCGGTGGGGTACGTAATAGCAGTAGCAGGTTCTGTATTCAGGAAAGTCAGGATGGCCTCGCCTGGCCTAACCGGCAGGTTATTGGCGTTGTACAGGGTGGCGTTCGTGACTCCTGCCTTGGGCCAGTTTCCACGGTACGTAGTGGTAAAGGTGCCATCGTAGCGAGAATCATTGGTCTTGTCGGCAAAGGTGTTCTCGACGGCCCCAATGGTTGGAGCCATCCGGTTCCAAGGACGGCCCAACGCCTGAGCGGCTTCCCGCTGCACCGAATTTACGCCCCCGGTGCCATCGGCATTGGTGTAGCTACGGATGTTGGTATAGTTCCACGTCATCATCCAGCCGGCAAAGTTGTCAGGGGCACCACCACTACCAAAGCTGATGCTGCCGCCATTGTATAACTCGCTGGATTCGGTGTGGTCTGCAAACATCAGCATTTCCGAATTGCGGTCATTCGTTCCCACGTGTACATCGTAGTATGTTGGCTGCAGGCGGAACGGCCCCGGGTTGTCAATACCAGCCGTAGCGACATCGTACGCCTGCTGATAATAATACCGTGCGTCATGGCCGTCCGGATCGGTTCTTGGAGCCGCCGGATAAGTGGGAATGTTGTTCGGGTTTTCCAGCCACCACGCATAGGTCAGGTAGGCTTTGGCCAGATACAAGCGGGCAAGCGTTTTGGTTGCGCCTCCTACAACTCGTGGATTCGCCGGCAAATCCGTAACGGCTTGCAGCAAATCAGGAAAAACGGCTCTGGTATAGACCTCAGGCACCGTATTGCGAACCGAGGTTCTGATAGCATTGGTGTTGAACTCCAACTCTCCCGAGCCCAAATCTAGGGGCACTCCGCCAAACGTTTGGACCAGCATGAAGTAATCGAAGGCGCGGAAGAATCTGGCCTCGGCAATCAACGCCGGAGAAATGGTGCTGGAGGCGCTGGCATTCTTAATAATACCACTGGCAGTGTTGATATTAGGAAAAGCAGCTCCCCATAACGCATCGGCCCGGCTGTTATTGGCGTTGAGCGCCGCTCTGCCGGACAGGTCCATGGCCAGAAAGTTCTCATCGGCATCCCGGCCGTAGGTTACCTCATCGGTTCCGGTCAGCGTAGCATTATAGTAGTACGCGTTTCCGTAGATGTAACGCAAGTGAGCGTACATAGAGGTTAACCCACCAGCAACACCTCTTTCTGTTTGAAAGTAGCCGGGCGTGTAAATGGCTCGGGGTTCTTCCTCCAAAAGATCTGTACACCCAGTGGCAGACATAGAGATGACGGCCGCTCCAATAAAGAATTTTATGGTGAAGGTTTTCATGTTGATCTTTTCTTAAAAGGTAAGGTTGAGCCCAGCGATGAAGGCGCGGGTGGCTGGGGCGTTGGTGCCCAGCGTCAGGATGCGACTAAGGTTACCGGACAGGGGTACAGCCGCGTTTTGGTCGCCAAGCGAGTTAGTCTCGGGGTCCATGCCTGATTCTTTGTGGTAGGGCGAGAACAGCACGAAGGGGTTTTGTGCCGTTGCGTACAGCCGCAGCCGATTAACGCCAGCATTCTTCAACCACGCCATATTGTTGAAATTATAACCGAGCGAGATGGAGCGAACCTTCAGGTAGGAGGCATCGAAGTAGCCAAGCGTAGAGCCGTACTTGGGGTTATCGCCGCTCGCGAGGGCACCTGGACGGGGATATTTGGCATCCGTGTTTTCTGGTGTCCAGTAATCCACTTTTACGTTCCCGCGACGACCATTCAGCAGGTTGAGGTAGCCCCCCGAACCGTAAATCGTACTGTTGAGCAGGCCGCCTTCTTGGAAGGCCCCTACGACAGACAGGTCAAAGCCTTTGTACGCCACCCGGGTGTTCAAACCTCCCTGAAAGTTGGGGTTTACATCCAGAATCTGACGGTCCGCGGTGCCAATGGGGCGGGTGGGGGTACCATCCGAGTTATAATCGCCGGTATATTTCACCTTGATCATACCAATTGTGGCATTAGGGGCGGCGGCAGATGGTTCAAGAATGGCTCTGTACGGGTCGTCTTCTTGCCACAGCCCTATTTTTTCGTAATCAAAGACTACGTTGATCGGTTTGCCTACAAACCACCAGTTTCCTTCGTCTCGGTCTTGCGCCCCTGCCAGCGACGTAATCTTGTTGCGGTTGGCATACACGTTGAAGCCTGCTTCCCACGTCCAGCCGTTGAGATTATCCAAAATCAACCCGTTCAAAGAAAGCTCTATGCCTTTGTTTTGAGTGGAGCCAATATTAGCCGTGTAGCTACTCACACCGGAGGTGGGGGGCAAGGGCAACCCCAGCAGCAGGTCTTCAGTGTTGGTGACGTAGTACTCCACGGTACCCGAAAGACGGTTTTTCAGGAGTGCGAAATCCAACGCGTAGTTCCAGGTTTTAGAGAATTCCCATCCTAGTTCAGGGTTGGGCACCTCACTCACAAACAGCCCCGTCTGGTAGCCGGTAGGGCTAAGTCCAAAATTGTAGGGCCGGGTGGCCAGGCGGCCCAGGGTAGAGTAGGCAGGAAGGGACTGGTTTGATGTTACACCATACCCAACACGCAGCTTCAACATGTTCACGGCCGAAACACTCTGCATGAACGATTCTTTGGCGATGTTCCAGCCGACCGAAACGGCCGGGTAGGTATTCCATTGATAGCCGGGGGCCAGCCGGGAGGATCCATCCGAACGGACCGTAGCGGATAGCAGGTACCGGTCATCGTAGGAGTACATCACCCGTCCCATGTAAGACAATAGCCCGGATTTTACATACTGCTGGTCATTGGGGTTTACGATGATTTCGCCGGCCGCTAGGCCTAGGTTATAGAACTGGAAGGCGTCGCCAGGAATATCCCGGGCATTAATCTGCGACCGATTGAACGTATTGCTGGAGGCAGAATACAAGGCTAACACATTGATATTATGCTTCCCGCCTAAGGTGCGGTCGTAGGACAAGATGTTTTCAACGGTGTAGTCCGTGGTAAGCGAGTTGCTGGTGGATGCCGAAGAAGGATTAGTAGCGAGAGCTGCGTTGATGCCCTGTCCTGTATAACCACCACCCTGGCCTTGCCGATAGTTTACACCCAGGTTGAGTCGGTATTTCAACCCATCGACTCCTGGCATACTGAATTCACCGAAGAGAGAGTTGTAGCTGGCAAAGTTTCTCGATTGACTCAGCCATCTATCTTTATTATCTTCTACCACATCCTTGGTAGCTACCCACTGCTCATCCAAGGGCATTCTGATGGTTCTTCTCAGCGTCCCATCCGCATTGTACGGACTGGCGATTGGTGATGAAGTCAAGGCACCATACACCCCTATGTTGGAGCCTTCCGTTAAGCTATAGGTGTTGTTGGTAGTGAAGCCCAAGCGGACATATTTACCAACGCCTTGGTCAAGCGAGCCACGGACAGAATAGCGCGTATACTGCTGGGTAGGAATTACGCCTTCTTCTTGATAATAACCCGCGTTGAAATTGTACCGCCCATTCTCCGTACCACCGGTGACCCCTACGTTATGGTTGGATTGAATGCCGGTTCGGTACAACAGCTTCTGCCAATCGGTATCGACGTCATCGGATTCGTCTAGGGTGTTCGTGTACAAGGGCTGCCCACTAGGATTGTACAAGGCCGTTGCTTTGCGAAGCGCCGCAAACTCTGGCCCGTTCATCATGGGAAATGGAGCGAAAAGGGTTTTCGCACCCACAAATCCATCGTATGTTATCTGGGCCTTTTGCCCTTTCTTACCGCCTTTAGTCGTTACCAGCACCACACCATTGGCTCCCCGCGACCCGTAGATAGCCGTGGCCGAGGCATCTTTCAGAATGTCGACGCTCTGGATATCGTTGGGGTTGATGTCGCCGATGGATCCCGGGAAAGGAATCCCGTCCAGTACGATCAGGGGGTCGTTGGTGGCCGTAAGGGAGCGAGTTCCGCGTATCCGGATTTGGGTGGTGGCACCCGGCTGGGAGGAGGTTTGGGCAATTTGTACTCCTGGCAACCGGCCTTGCAGGGCCTGCGAGATGTTAGCCGTTGGTACTTCGCGCAAGGACTCGCCACTGATAGAAGCTACCGAACCCGTTACCGCTTCGGCGCGCTGCACGCCATAACCTACCACCACCACTTCGTCCAGGGCCTTGGTGTTGGTAGCCAGCGTGACGTTCACTGTGCTTCCAGAAACTACTACCTCCTGGCTGATAAAGCCAATGGCACTAAACACCAGCGTGCTCCCAGCAGGGGCCGACAGCGTAAATCCGCCTTCCCCATTGGTTGAAACCCCATTGGTGGTGCCTTTTTGCAGAACTGTGACACCAGGCAGGCCTTCGCCCTTGTCAGCAGTCACTCGGCCCGACACCGGTTGGGCGGTTTGGGCCACGGCGGAGGTGGTGGCTAGGCCTACGAGCAGCGATGCCGCCACTCGTTGAGCGAGAAGCGGGGTGGTGCGCATCGTGGTTGCGAATAGAAGTTTCTTCATGGTTGGAATGGTGGGGTTATAGATCGTTGTGAACTCTTAAAGGCTTGAGAAAGCACGTCTAGTAATCGAGCACAGGTGGATCGATTGCGAAGGATGATTTCGCTTATGACAATCGATTGTGCAAACGCCATAGCAACAGACGTTTTGAGTAGTCGAAACCTTGAGAAAGCAGAACTAGTATCAGACCACAGGTGAAGTGTAGCATCCTAGCAGGTGGTGGACTGCATTGGCGCTTGTTTGCGAAGGCAAGCATTTGCTTCGGCTATTAGCCAAAGCCAGATAAATATGATCTACAGGCGGATGCTTTTACAGCAGCCTGGTAATGACCTTGAGTCTGTTCCACTACTGCACGAAGGCAGGTGAAGAATTCCTCTACCCTGCTGACTCGGATAACAGAAGGCTACTTCCTAAGAGTTAGCGTAGTGAAAAACAAAAAAGATTAAGTGCTAAACCCTTGGTGGGGTGGAGTCAAAGGTATTCCTTGCTAAAGCGCAAGCATTCTTATATTCTTACAACAGATGTCGAAATATTTCACGGAGCTGCAACCTGTAAAACAGGCTCTGTTGTGGGTGTAGGGGCTTTTGTGTGCACGTGTGTTTTAGTTTGCTGCACATTTGTTGGCTACCTAATTAGGGTCGTAGCACTGTAGGTTTGTCTAGGTAGCAGGAAGGATTCTACACTATAGCGTTCTAGCTGGGAACTCGTGCGCGTTGCGGCAACCAAAGAGTAGGTGGCATACCGCTGCCATACCAATAGAGGGAACCTAAGCCACCACAGTAGAAGGTTGCCTATCCTGCACGGTTTAGATTGCTTGCTAGCTCGTATCGGATTATGTATCGACGACTACGAGGCAATAGGTCCAAAAAGGTAAGCAAGAGGGTGGAGCATCTTAAGTCTTGGAAGGCTAGCCTTGTCTTCTCTTTGTCTGCTGTTAGCAGGTGGAAAAATCGTTCTTGACAGCTTATGCGGGAGCTAGCGGGGCTGCTGGCTCCCGCGTAATTTTTCATGTCTAGTGCGAGCCCACGTGGCTACCATTTTAGTGCTGTTAGGTCAACACGATTAGGCTCTCCTGTGGGCTATAGAAGTTAACCGGTAAGAAGGGCAGCCCATGAGCTTGAAGTCTTGCTAGCGTAGCTGTCCTATTCCTGCATTGCTAGCCAGCAAATTTTATCTTTGTTTACCCTTGACAGGTGATTTGTCTGGTTTCGAGCCGTTGCTAGTTGCTATGTGCTTCTGATAAGGCATCACCCTACGCTCGGCTGCTTCATGCAACCAAGCATACTACCATGGCTTTCCCGCTCAGGCTAAATTCCCACCTAGCAGCCAGGCAGAAAGCCATGCACTAATCCCGCCCCCAACATGAGAAGTACATTCCATTGTTTCTGCTACCCAGTTCCGGTTTGGGCTTTCCCACTGCTGTTAGTTTGGATGTTGTTGGGAAACTCTGCTTCCGCCCAAACGCATGACATCAAGGTCACGGCCTTAACCACCAAGGATGGGTTAGCATCCAATACCGTTAATGCCATTCTGAAAGACCGGTACGGTTTGCTCTGGCTTGCCACCGACGGGGGACTGAAGAAATACGATGGCCAGGGCTTTACAACGTATCAGTTGAAATCTTCTGGAATGGCTGGTTTCCAAGCCAACGACATCTCTGCCCTGCACGAAGACCACGCAGGCCGGTTATGGGTTGGCACCATGGGTGGCGCGCTCTTCACATACAACCGGGCCCAGGATGCCTTCACGCCTTACCTGGCAAGCAACCAAGCCACCCCGCTTAACAACAACTATGTTAAGTCCTTGTGCAGCGACGCATCCGGTAATGTGTGGGTAGCAACCATGACCGGTGTGGAAATTCTGAATCCGCAAACAGCCAAAACAACCCGGCTTGCGTTGGCCCCCCCTACCCAATCAAAAACGCTGAACCCTATTTGCGTGTATGCGGACCGGAAACATCGTGTGTGGATGGGTACTGAAAGTGGCTTGTTTTGCTACAATCCTGTTTCGAAGGCTATCCAGTCTTTCAAACGCAACCCCGCCAACGCGCGCAGTCTGGTGGGCGATACCGTCAACGCCATAGTAGAAGACCAGTACGGCCAGCTCTGGATTGGCACCAACAATGGCCTTAGCCAGCTAACGGCCGACGAAGTGAACTTCAACAACTTCAGGTTCAACTACGCCAACCAGCGCACTATTGGCAGCAACTACATCTACACCATTGCGGCCGACCGGGACGGTACCATCTGGCTCGGTACCGAGGGGGGCCTCGACATTCTGGATGTGAAGTCGGGAATGGTTACGCGCCACGTGCACAACAGCCGGGACCCTTACAGCTTGAACAGCAAGTCCGTTCGTAGCCTGTTTATTGATCGGCAGGGTATTCATTGGATTGGAACGTACCAGGGGGGACTCAGCAAATACGACCAGAATCTTACCCTGTTCAACGTCGAACGCAGCAGCGAACTGGATCCGTTTGGCCTCAATGCTCCTGCCGTAACAGCTTTTGCCGAAAACCGCAACGGCGACATTTTTGTGGGCACCGATGGGGGTGGCCTGAACGTGTACAACCTGAAAACACGCTTGTTCCGCCACATCGAGATGAAGAGCCGCGAGCGAATCAACCTAGCTGGACTCCCCATTCTGACCATGCTGCTGGATCGGCACGATCAACTCTGGATTGGAACCTTTGGGCACGGCTTGTTTATCTACAATACTCGGACCGGTGGCTACGAGCAACTGCTTGCTAAACCGGGTTCTTCGCAGCTAAACAGCAACGATATATTTTGCCTTGAAGAAGACCACAATGGCACAATATGGATCGGTACCAACGGGGGCGGGGTGAACGTGTATGATCCTAACACGAAGAGGATTACCAAATTCACTGCCCGGCCCAAGACTGCCGAGGACAAGCTCCTGCCCGTCAACAATTATATCCGAGCTATCGAGGAGGACTCGAATGGCAACATCTGGATTGGCTCGGCGGGCAGTGGCATTGCGGTATATCACCCCGTCGACGAACAATTCACGATTTACAATGCGGCGCGAACTGGCTTGGCTTTGGACCGAGTCAATACTTTTGGGCGCGACCACCACGGCGTTATGTGGATTGGAACCACTGGCGACGGTTTATTTCAATTCGATACGCGCTCCAGCAAGCTGACTGCGTTTCCCAAGCAGAAGGGGCTACCGGACGGGTTCGTTCATAAGATAGTGGAAGACGGGGAGGGCAACCTTTGGATCAGCACCAACCAAGGCATCAGTAGGCTCGATACCAAGCAAAACAAGTTCACGCACTACTCCTCGGATAATGGGTTGCAAGGCAAAGCCTTTCTCAATAATTCCGGGTTTAGGTCGTCGAATGGTTCACTCTTTTTTGGCGGAATTGCTGGGTTTAATTACTTAAACCCGAGCCTCATAAAAGTCAACCGTAATGTTCCGCGAGTCATCCTAACTGATTTAAAAGTTGACAACAAGTCCGTGGTTGCGGGCGACCATTCTCCGCTCCGGCAGTCCATTGCTATTGCCAAGGAAATCGATTTAGATTACAAGCAGAATTTCTCAATCAACTACACGGCCCTGGATTACACGCTGCCTCAGCAAAACCAGTACGCCTACAAGCTGAAGGGCTTCGACCAAGCGTGGAACTACGTAGGCCCTACTACGACGGCTTATTATACCAACCTGGATCCGGGGGAGTATGAGTTTCAAGTGAAAGCCAGTAACAACGACGGAATCTGGAACCAGGCCGGCACTTCCATCAAGATTATAATTCATCCCCCCTTCTGGAAAACCATTTATGCCTACGGATTGTACCTCGCTCTGATTGGGTGCACGCTGCTTTATAGTCGCTACCGGGGCATCAAGCAGTTGAAAAAGGAATTCGAACAGCAGCAAGAGCGCAAGCAAGCCGAGCGGGTTCGGGAACTTGATTTGTTGAAAATCAAGTTTTTAACCAACCTAAGTCACGAGTTTCGTACGCCGATTTCGTTGATCTTGGCGCCAACCAACAAGCTGCTTGCTCAGCAAAAAGACCCGCAGAGTGCCGGCCAACTGCAGGTAATTCAGCGTAACGCGCGGCGGCTTTTGCACTTGGTGAATCAGTTGCTGGATTTTCGTAAGCTGGAAGAACACGAGCTTCAACTGAACTTGTCTCAGGGTGAAATCTCGTCTTTCGTTCGAGAGATAACTAACTCGTTTCAGGATCTAGCTGAAATCAAGAAAATCAAGTTGTCGCTGGGCTTGCCCACCGAGCAGCTGTTTGTATTGTTTGATTACGACAAGGTGGAGCGGATTCTGGTTAATCTGCTGTCCAACGCATTCAAGTTCACCCCCGAGGGGGGCACCGTGAGCGTGGAACTCTCCACCTTACCAGCGCCGCCGGAAACGCCGGAAAAGACGATTCGTATCCAAGTGGTCGACACTGGTATCGGGATTTCTCCCAGCGAACAGGGTCTCATCTTCGAGCGCTTCTTCCAAGGGCACGAACTCGGTTCAGTGTTGCATCAAAGCAGCGGTATTGGCCTTTCCATCACCAAGGAGTTTGCCGAGCTGCACGGCGGCACAATTGGCGTAGTAAGCGAGTTAGGCCACGGCACAACATTCACCGTTGAGTTGCCGCTCGCAGCCTTCACGCCGGTGGCCGAGCGTGAAAGCACCCTGCCTGCCGAAGTGCCGGAGATGGTGGAAGAAAACAAAAAGCCTAGCCGGCCCACCAAAAAGCTTAAGGCAGGGGAGCTACCGCATTTGCTGCTGGTGGAAGATGACGATGATTTCCGATACTACCTGAAAGACAACCTGAAAGACAACTACAGAATCACGGACGTACTGAATGGAAAAGATGGCTGGTACAAAGCCCTTTCGTGCCATCCGGACTTGATCGTCAGTGATATTACCATGCCCTACATGGATGGGGTAGCGCTAAGCCGCAAGCTGAAGTCAGACAAACGGACCAATCATATTCCCATTATCCTGCTCACGGGATTGACGCAGGAAGAGGAGCAGTTGCGGGGGCTTGAATCCGGAGCCAACGACTATCTAACCAAGCCATTCAACTTCGAGATTCTGCATGCTAGAATCAAGAATTTGCTGGAGCTGAATCGGGCGTTGAAAACCACCTATACCAAGCAGTTGCAGGTTGTGCCGAGTCCGGTGGAAATAGAGTCGAGCAGCGAGAAGTTTCTCAACAACGTGGTTCTCTACATCGAGAAGAATCTCAAAAACGTCAACTTCTCGGTGGAAGATCTGAGTGACCATTTCGGCATGAGCAGGGGCTCGATGTACAACAAGATCTTGGAACTGACTGGCATGCCACCCGTCGAGTTTATTCGGTCACTTAAATTGGACCGGGCCGCTGTGTTGTTGCAGGAAAGCGACCTTACCATTTCCGAAGTTGCGTACCGCGCCGGTTTTGCGACTCCGCATTACTTCACCAAGTCGTTTAAAACCAAGTTCAGCATCCTGCCTTCCGACTACAGAAAAAGCAAGAAGCAGGAGCTGAAAGACTAACTCCGCTGCCGCGCTACAAGGCAGCGCCACCAGCTGTACGAGCTAGGAAAGGCCCTGCCTAGCTCGTACAGCTGGGTTTGTGGTTTGGGGTAAGCGGGCTCCTTTGCACGCCTGTTGTAGGAATTTGTGAGAATCTGCGTTAGGCCAGCCCTACTTTTAGGCTTGGTAGAAGAATGAATATCCCACTTCTTCCTTGCCAAGCAATCGTTTGCCGCTTAGCACGAACGGCTCGATCAAGGTCCAGCTCCAAGCTTAGAATTTGCGGCTGCGCACAGCTCTGGTTGCCTTCCAGGTGGGGCAACTACAGGGCGACTCATCTAAAACCTGAATTGAAGATTTCATCACATGGTTAAATGCACAAAATGCCTTTCGGTTGATAGCGTAATGCGGGCTGGCTTTGTCCGTGGGCAACAGCGCTATCGGTGTAAAGCATGCAAGTACCATTTCACCAACGAGAAGGATACGCCAAGCCCTCAACGCAAACGGCCCCAGGCCACCACTATCAGCGACGTGGCCAGGGTGTTAGGAATAACGCCTTCCACTGTCTCGCGGGCACTGAACGGACATCATGATATCAGTGTCAATACCCGCCAGTCCATTCTGGAGGTAGCCCGACAACTCAATTATCATCCTAATCTGCTGGCGCAAAGCCTTAAAAGCAGCAAGACCAACACCATTGGCGTCGTTATTCCTGACATCGAGCGGCCCTTTTTTGCCACCGCTGTTAGCGGCATCCAACAAGTGGTAGGCGAAGCTGGCTACCGAGTGATGATATGCCAGTCCAAAGAGTCCTACGAAACCGAGGTAAGCAGCGTGCAGGCGTTGATTGCCAGCCGGGTCGATGGGTTGCTAATTTGCTTTTCGCGCGAAACCGAGAACTTCGACCACGTAAAGCCGCAAGCATGCCGCGGCATTTCGCTCGTACAATTCGACCGTGTGTGCAATGAAGTGGAAAGCGCCAAAGTAATCCTCGACGATTGGAACGGCGCCTTCACCCTCACCGAACACTTGATTGCACAAGGAGCCCGGCGCATCGCCATTCTAGCCGGACCCGAATCATTGCTTATCAGTCGCAACCGGCTGGCAGGCTACGTCAGTGCCTTGCAGAAGCACAATCTGCCAGTTTGCGACGAACTGCGGGCCCACATCAATTTCCAGTCTGATTCCGTTGTTGCCATCCTCGATGCTTGGCTGGCGCTGCCTACTCCACCGGATGCCATTTTCGCCATCAATTACGTCAACGCCTTTGACCTCTTGGTTGCGTTGAAAGCGCGCGGCCAGCGAGTTCCCCAGGATATAGCAGTGGTAGGGTTCGGCGACGAGTTTATGGCATCCATGATTGAGCCGGGCTTAACTACCGTCAACTTGCACCCTTACCGTATCGGCCAGCAAGCAGCACGACTGTTTCTTCAGCAGATCAATCAAGAAGAGGACTTTGAACCCTACACCGTTGTTGTGTCCGGCGACTTGGTGGTTCGGCAGTCCTCTCTAAAGAAAAAAGCATCCAGTTCGAGTAAGGCAAGTGAGATGGTAGTAGAAATCTGACATAGTGTTATACAGATCAGACAAGTACTACATGCCAACCGGCCCCGCAATGCCCGCCTGCCGTAAGAATTGCCATCCGGCTTGCTGAAAATAGAACTGATGCTGAAAGCGCGCCCCTTTCCTATCAAGGAATGAGGAGCACAGCCCTACCTGATAGAGTAAACCCTAGCTTCACCAGTTTTCCTGTTGGCACAGGATAGTAGCGGCTGCGCTTGGGTATGCTTGCAACCCAAGCGCAGGCCGTAAAGGGTAGCCTACTTTGTAGGCTGTAAGTACGCAGGCTCTCCACTCAGCGGACGCTCCGTGTAAGCTGCACCAACATCTCGGCCTGCGTTTCCGTTGGAGGGGTCTACCCAAGGCCATGCTGCATGCTGAAGCTCGAAAAAATCAACTGGTTGCGCATTGCCCTGGCCTGGGGGATGTTCACCGTCTTTATGATTGTGGTGGTGTACGTGCAGGCCCTCTCTGGCGCGGGGCCTGTGTCTTGGCGCACGGCGGTGCTGGGCCCGTTGCTTTACGGCCTGATTTGGATGCTGTTCACGCCCCTGGTGTTTTGGCTGGCGGCCCGCTTTGATTTGACGACTGGCCGACGCGGTTGGGTTTCTTCCGCGCTTGTACACGCTGGAGCGAGTATGCTTCTGACAGTGCTGTTTCGGGCGCTGCACGTAACGCTACTTTTCTTGATGGGAGCTCCGGGCGTGGTTGTCTCGTGGGCCACTATCCTTTCCAGCATCAATATCTGGATTCCGGCTTACTGGATGCTGCTTTTCGTGGCCTACGCTCTCGATTTTTATGAGCGGTATCATCGGCGCACCCTGGATGCGGCGCAGTTGGAAATGCAGCTAGTGCAGGCACAGCTGCAGGCCCTAAAAATGCAGCTACAGCCCCACTTCCTGTTCAACACCCTCAATGCTATTGCCACTCTCATCGACGACGAACCTCGCATGGCGCAGCGCATGACGGCCAAGCTAGGCGAGTTTCTGCGCCTGGTACTCGACAACACTGATGAACACCAAGTGACACTAGCCCAGGAGTTGCACTTTGCGCAATTGTACCTGGAAATGGAGCAGATCCGCTTTTCCGACCGCCTCTCTATCACCTACCAGCTCGCGCCCGATACGCTGCCAGCGCTGGTGCCCAACCTGCTGCTGCAACCACTCATCGAAAACGCCGTCAAGCACGGCCTGACGGCTGACTCCGGGGCCGGGGCCATCCATATCCAAGCCGATCGACAGAATGGGCAGCTAGTGCTGCAAGTGCGCGACAACGGCCGGGGAGCCGACCAGGCAAACTCCCGCGGCATTGGCTTGCGCAATAGCGAAGAGCGGCTGCGGGCCCTCTATGGCTCTCATTACGCCTTAGCTATCCATACGGCTCCGCAGCAAGGGTTTGCCATACGGATTGAATTGCCCTTCACTCCCCAATCTTAAGTTTTCGACGACTCGCTGTGGCGCCTATTCGTACCCTGATTGTTGATGACGAGCCCCTCGCTCGTCGCCGCATTGTGCAGCTACTGAAGCAGGCTCCGGCATTCGAGCTCATTGGGGAATGCCGCAACGGTACCGAAGCTGTAGCGCAGCTCTGCTCCACTGTACCAACTGTCGATTTGGTGTTTCTGGACGTGCAAATGCCTGATCTAACCGGGCTACAGGTGCTCCAGCAAATACCCGCGCAGCAGCTGCCCCTTGTCGTGTTCGTGACAGCTTATGAGCGCTACACCCTGCAAGCCTTCGAAGCGCACGCCATAGATTACCTGCTCAAGCCCATCGACCCGGACCGCTTTCACCGCTCTTTGACGCATGTGCAACACCTGATGCAGCAGCGCACCCCACCGCTTCAACAGCAACTACAAGCGTTGCTGCGCGAGATGACACCACCTGCCCCACCCACGCTGCCCATTACCCCAACCAATCAATTTCTAATCAAGAACAACGGGCGTCTCTTCTTCGTCAATGCCGGCGATGTACGGTATCTGGAAGCCCGGGGCAACTATGTGGTCGTACATGCCCAGGGCCAGGAACATTCGCTGCGCTCCACCTTAACTCAGCTTGCGACCCAGCTAGATTCCAACCAGTTCATTCGCATTCACCGCTCCCTGATTGTGAATTGCGCTTTTATCAAAGAACTGCGTCCGTGGGCTCATGGCGAGTACTTGGTTACGCTGCACGACGACACGCATCTAGCCTCGTCCCGGAGCTACAACGAAAGCGTACAGCGCTTTCTTCAGCGTTTCACTCAGTAAGCGTTGGGTAGGTAAGAGTACTTGAAATTGAGCGGCCAGCAAGACCAGCCGACAATAAGGGCAACCCATCCCTCAAATCAGCCGGTTCGTCCCTTCCGCCGCTAACCGGAAGCGCACTGACCGTATGCCCCGGTAGTTCACTCCGAACGTTCATTTCTCACCTACCTGCTATGAAAATTTCTTTTCCTACCCTGCATACTTTGCCGGGTCGGCAACTTTTGTGCTGCCTGGCCCTGCTGCTAGTGCTACCATTCACGGCCTGCGACGACGACAGCGCTAACTCTCCCACCACTACTATTCGTCCGAAAGGTCCTAAGCCTGAGTGGGCCCCAACTATCAAGCCGGAAATGCAAACCGTTATCGAGGCCCTCGATAGCCTCAGCAAAGGCGTTTCCTTGACTTCGCTTACGCCCCAACAAGCGCGCCTAGCGCCTTCGGCAACGGACGCCGCAATGGCCGTCATGAAAAACTTCCGGATTCCGGCACCCACACCCCAAGTGGACACAACAGGCCAACGCATTCCCGTGGCGGGGGGCACCATCCGGGTGCGGATTTATACACCCAAAAATGCCACTGCATCCATGCCCGGCATTGTGTACTATCAAGGAGGCGGCTGGGTGATTGCCAATCTCAATACGTATGACCCCTCGGCCCGAGCTCTAGCAGAGCAGACAGGGGCCGTGGTGGTTTCTGTGCAGTACCGCAAGGCGCCAGAGTTCAAGTATCCTACCGCCCATAACGACGCTTTTGCCGCCTACCGTTGGGTGCGCGACAATGCAGCCACGCTGAAAATAAACGTCCAGCGCATTGCTGTGGCCGGTGAAAGCGCTGGGGGCAACCTAGCGGCCAGTGTTTGCATGATGGCCAAGACGGCCAACGTGCCACTACCCGTGCATCAGTTGCTGGTGTACCCCATTGCCCGCTACGACATGAACACGCCTTCCTATACGCAGTACGCCGCCGCTAAACCTCTGAGCAAGCCGCTGATGCAATGGTTTTTTGATAAGTATCTGAACACCCCGACTGAAGGCGCCAGCCCGCTTATCTCGCTTACAAATGCCTCTAACCTGCAAGGGCTTCCCCCGACTACGGTTATCAACGCCGAAATCGATCCGCTGCAAAGTGAAGGCCAGGAGTACGCCGCCAAACTCAAAGCGGCGGGTATATCAGTGACCACAAAAGTATACGAAGGTGTAACCCACGAATTCTTCGGCATGGCTACCGTTGTACCCGAAGCTAAAGAAGCGCAGGCTCTGGCAGCAACCGAGCTAAAAAAGAGTTTCCAGTAAACGTACGAATGAGATAGATTCACTAGGTGCCTCTAGCCTGCTGATTCCGTTTTTTCTTCGGGTTACACGTATCGCGAGCATGCAGAAGGCTATGCAACACTAGCCTTATTTCCAAGCCTCGGTTGTCTCACCAACCGGGGCTTAAATCTCGTTAGGCTATGCACTTGAGCCTCTCACAATTTCGTAACCTCTCATACGGCGAGCAAGCCGTCTACTTTACAGCACACGGCACTTACCTAGCACAGCGCCTTACGGCCGGCTTCGACGTGCACCTCTACCACTTAGGTAGTTTCTTCTGTGAGGAGTGGGTTTGCCAAACCCAGACCGAACTATGGTTGCTACGCCCCTTTACAGATAATGTAAACCTACTTCCTTATACTAAACCAGTACACTTGCCTTCCCTATGAGGTCATAGAAGATTGGTTACAAGGAGTATAAGGCACAAAAAAGCTCCACAGAATAAGTATATTTAAGCATAAGATCCAGTTACACTTTTGTGCTGAAATATACCCTTTCGAGAGAGGTAGTTCAAGTTCCCTAGTACAAACCCCCTATTGCATTTTATGCCTCTTGCGTTTTATTAAGGGGCATTCCTTCGTTGCTGTTTTGTGCTTTTATCATGGGTAGAAGATGCTTTGCTTGTTATTGCTACACCCACGTCGTCATCTTTAAATAAGACTATTGCGTGTCAATTCAAATCAGTTACTAGGTTGGCCATTTGGCCCTGCTATCCATCCTTTTACTTGAGAGTAGGGTACAAACCTGGAAATTCGGTCTTAAGCAAATTAGTTGTTACTCCGCCTAGGTTATCGAACACCTTGTTGCCAGCTTCGAAGTCTCGTAGCAACGGATGGCTCACTTTCATTAACCGAGCAATTTTAGCTTCATCGTCTCCCATGAAGCTCAACACATGCTCGATTTGCGCTTCCGTCATTTTTAGCTTCTGTAGACGTGTAGTTAGGCGTTGCTGCAGCGTTGGTAATTCAGTTTGCAACGATAGACTCATCTGCTTTTCTGCTGGCCGGGACCGACCCGTGGTTTTGGTAGGAGCAGCAGGCGCGGGACTATCCTCCGATTTGAGCCGGTTTAGCGGCTTAGGAATAGAAAAGCGGACGCCCTTGACCTTCTTCCCGTCTTTGACTGGCTCGTACGTAACAGCCCATCCCAGTGAATCTAGCTCGCGTAATGCCGGCTCAAGTACATAGCGCTTGAAGTCGTAGAAAAGCGTGTACGTAACGTCATTGTCATCCCCAAGCACCTGCTTGCGCAACGCGTCAAATTCCACTTCCCAAAGACCGACGTCATCCCAAGACTTGAGCAGCCAATACAGCCGGTGAGCATGAGCAGACTTGAGCGTAAGCAGAGTTTCAATTTCAACGTGGGTGTACTGCTCGGCCAGTTGCAGTAAAAAAGGCTTGATTTCAGGGGCAAAATTTCCTGTTAAGTAACCGGTCCCCTCGTTCAGATCGATGTAGCTGATAATAGAGTAAGCCGTAAAACGCTTTTTGTTGCCAGTCTGAGACTCGATACTAACAACTTTCGACATCAGGCTTCGGCACGCGTCGCGGATAGTTTCGTAAACGCTCCCCCCTTTCTTCTGGGTTATCACTCGGCTTAAAGGAATAGAGATTCCGGGCAACTCGGTTTGATCTTGATGAATGCAACCTAAAGCCAATGCAAAGATGCGCGCTTCCACGTGCGTCAATTTCAAAGGAGCGCGTACCAAAGCGTTGGCTTGGTAAGCTCGTGGGTAATGCACGGGAACGATTTTAGGCACCATAGCAAGGTGAGGAAATAGGAAACAGACGAAGATAATCGGATAAGCGTGAAAAGCTATTTGCATTCACGCAATACAAAATAGAGTGCCATTTTTCACGCAGATGTCGTGACAGAGTGCAGGCAAAACAGAGTGCCATTTTTCACGCAGTTCCTTCTATATTAGAAAGTGCCATTTTTCACGCAATACCTGAGTTTTCCACAGTGGAGTGCCATTTTTCACGTAGTGGTGCCATTTTTCACGCAGCAGAGTGCCATTTTTCACGTAGATGGTGCCATTTTTCACGTAGATGGGTGCCATTTTTCACGCAGCAGAGTGCCATTTTTCACGTAGATATTATCTGTTAACTGTTGATATTCAGATGTTTAAGCCCCTCTGAATATAGAATATAATAAAGAATAGCTTAAGAATACAGAAGAGGTTCAGTTTTTTTTTGAAAAAATTAAGATAAAAGACTGTATATAGAAAAAATGGCTGTAGCGTTCAGAAAACGGCTTTTGGGAGAGGCAAGAATCTTTTTTCGGCTCAACAGTAGGATCGACGGACTTTGTCGTCCATATAAGAACAACTTTCTGAGCAATTGCGTGAAAAATGGCACTCCGCAATCAAGATTGGCAGCTTAATGCCGCCGCCCGAAATATCTACGTGAAAAATGGCACCACTAGTGTGTGGTTCTTTACAGCAGCATGCCAATATGCGCCTACTTCTATAAGTAAAACGCTTAGCATGATGCTCTAGCAACCGATAAAAGGTTCTGGATAACGAAAACTCAACTAAAAGAAACCACGCTGCTGCCCAAGCAGAAACAAGAACCCACCAAAAAGTCCCTCATTAGAGGGACTTTTTGGCGGGTTCTTAAGAAGAGAAACGGGTAAATCTTCTCTTCAACTACTACTGTAAGAGCAGCTGTCTAGATCCGAACAGGAACATTGCGTATTACCCGCGCTTCTTGTAGCCTTTGATCTTTCCCTGATTCAGTACCTCATCCAGTATATCCGAGGGTAAAGGTTTACGTGAGCTTTCAAACTGGTCAAGAAAGTTGCAAATGGCTTGCTCAGTCGCTTTCTTGATCTTTGCGCCCGGCTCCCAGTGTAGGTACTGGCGCAGGCGTAGATAGGTCTCCGTTTTAAGCAAAGTATTGAACGGCACCTCTTCCGGCAACTGCGACAACAGCTGCGCAGTGTATACAGCCCCCTCCCCTCCCCTCCCGGGCAGTCGAGCACCTACAGGATCCGTTGTGACAACTGTAGGCACACTGGCTGCTGCTGGTTCATCTTCCATCCCGAGTGCCGCCGCTACGGTCGGACTCACGGGGGTAGCTGGAGAAGAAGCAGGCGTTCCAGTTTTGATGGTTGGTTTGCCGGCCAGCCGAACGGCAGCCAAGCTAGAGTTAAGCGGACTTTTCGACATTGAGCTCAGATAATATTTCGTCAGTTAAAGCTGCGTAGTCTTGGGCTCCATTAGATTCAGGAGCAAAGTCAAACAAGGAGGCACCAGCCATCTGTGCGTTGGCAATAGAAACGTTTTCTCGGATAGAAGTAGCGAGCACAGGGCCTAACTCGCCGAAGTGGCTACTAATAAGTTCGACAACATCGTGGTGCAACCGGCGCCGGTAGATCGGCGAATACTTAGTGAAAAAGATCCCCCCTACCCGGAGCCCTGGGTTCAGCTTGGCATGCATCCGCGTTACAGCTTGCGCAATGTTGGACAAGCCTTCGTAACCATATAACTCGGGTTGCACAGGAATAAACAACAAGTCGCTGGCGATAAGCGCCCACACAACCAGGTTGCCTAAGCTCGGCGGGGTATCAAGGATGCAGTAATCATAGTCATCTGCTACCAAATCTAGTATTTCCTTGATCCAATCACGAGCCTCGGCAATGTGCCCGATCTGTGGCTCGTACGCGGCCAGTTTAGGATGCGAAGGCAGCAGGCCTATGCGCTCCGTGACGGGATGAATTGCAGCCCGCACATCGCCCTGAGTGAACTCACCCTTGAGCATAAGCAAATCGCCTACATGTGTTCCTTCTAAATTCTGCCCGAACGATTGACTTAAGTTGCGTTGCGGGTCACAATCACAAAACAGCACTCGGTAACCACGATGCGCCAAGGCGTATCCCACATTCAAAGCAGACGAAGTCTTGCCTACTCCACCTTTGTTGTTAGCGAAGCAAAGTGTTTTCATAAGTACTAGGTTGTAGAGCCACTAGTATAAATAAATTTCAACATAATGTATGTATTTTACATACAAATAATATGATACGCTCTATACGTACAGTATGTATCATTCTATAATTTGTTGGCAACTACTAGTATAAAGGTCTTTTATTCAATACTTTACATACTATACGTATAAAACGTTATAAACGTCTTATACGTATAGTATGTAAAGTATTGAATCTGCATCCCATATGTAGGATGAACTACTTATCCTTGTATAATTCTGTATGCTACTGTGCTTAATATTGTCTATACGTATACAATGTATCATACGTATGAATGTCGCAAAATCATGACGAACAAACCTTATTCATGGTAGCTACTAAGTGCCTTAGTAGTGACGCTTATGAAACTTTAGTGGCATGACTTCCATTCATGTAGCCTTCTCACCCCAGAGAATATGTTAGTCAACGTAGAGTGGATACACAGAAAAAAGTAGCTGGCTCTGTGCTCGTGAGCAAATTCAACTACAAAAAGGGCGTGCAGATATTGAGTGCTAGCATGCATTAGCTAGAGAACAGGTTAGCTCAGAAAAGGAGCGAAGCCTTGCTGCCGCCCCCGCTGACGAGTGCGTATAGCTAGTATATTCAACTATCAGCCTGAGGTAACAGAATGCACTGTAAGGTTTGTAGCTAGAATAAAAGCAAGGAGCCTAGTTCGACTCAGTGTACTACATAAATGAGTGCTTGGCTGTAACACTTTCTTCAATTGCTTCGGCAATATCGATCTGCTCTAGAGGCGGTACTGGCGCAAAGCGAGACTCGTGAAAGTTGGCTTCTGGAAAGCCAGGTGCTACATCTGCGTTATTAATTTCCGTAAGTGTAAGGCCGTACCCGCGGTGGGTATCATAAATTCCACGGACAGTATAAATGGGCCCGCGTTTGGGGGTCTGGATGTTAGGGTTTTGCACGAGTAGTAGCGTAAAGTCATCATTAGTGCAGACGACCTCCTGGCCAGGATGAAAAAGGGGCGGCTTCATAGGACAAAGCTAACAAAGAAGCACGCGGTAGGGGAGTGGCACCTAGTTGAAAAACCTATGTGCTAAGCGAATAAGAGCTGTTTTATGCCTTAGTTATTTACAATATCAGATAAGCCTTTCAAGCAATGATAGTATTGAAGGAAAGAATTAGCCTACAGCTTTAAGGTATTGAATGGAGCAAAATCACCTTTCACTGTCTCCAGCTTTTCTAGTATCGGTTGAGAGAAATCAATTACCCGTTCTCCTTCTACATAAAAGCAATACTTCAATTCCTTACGGCTAGACCTCATCCGTAGACGCCAACCGGTGGGCGTTTTTTGCATGAAGTGGAAGAAGTTATAGTCACCTTTAAACTCCACAACCACAGCCTTTACCTCTGGATACCCCGTTAACTCTATTACTACGTTAGCATCTTCGTTATCCAGCAGGTTAGCCAACAAGGCATCAGTTTTCCAACTGGTCTGCTCCACAGCCTGTAGCACTCGAATAGCTTCCTGGGAATTGCCATTCACTGCCATAAGCTCTGCTTTTGTGAATAGCACCTCCGTGCTGTCAAGCCGTTTGTTGGTGTACATATATTTCTCCCAGAGTGGAAACAGCACACTTGCTTTAGCGAAGTCTTTCTCGATGTAGAAATTGTGTAGAAAGGCCATTCGCAACAGCGACTCCTGATGGTCTTCACGGAATTGCTTGGCTTGCAGAAATCCCCTGACCGTTTCTGAGTTACCCTGGTCTTCCAGCAAAGCTGCCAAGCGTGCGCTAGCGTTACGAGGAAATTTATTAGCTAACAAAACACTGTGTTGGCCTTGTTTCAACAAAGCAGATAGGGTAGTACGCCAGGGCGTTTGGTATTCCTCAGCGAGATAGAACCACATATCTCCAGTGGAAAGATTATGGATGTTTGAATACACTGTAGTAGTGAACTCCCGTTGCGACGTAGCAGCGGCAATCTTCACGAGGCTTTCCTGGCTAACACCTTGTTCGATAAGCATCTTTTGAGCAATAGGATAACGCCAGCAACTTTGCTTTCCAGGACCCGACTCGCACACGTTAAAATTGGTCGAGGTAAGTTGCTTTGTTGCCTTTACTATAGTATCCGGAGTGATAACGGCCAGATTGCCGTGCTTATCTGCCAAATGAATCTGCACGTCCCCCATATTAGGCAGATAATAAGTGTCCCAGAGAGCCAGAAACTGTGGCACCGTGCGGCAGTGTTCGAGCAAGTACACCAGCATAGAGCCGTGGGGAAAAGGCGTTTTGCCTGCTCGCAATTTATAGTTCTGTGGAGGCAGCGCATTCATGTCAAAAAACACACCTGCTTCGTTCACTCCACCTTGTATTTCACTATTAGGTGAGCCATAAGTCAGCGTAATGTACCCCAGGGTACCCTTGCCTGTCCTGGGATATACATTGACGTAATTAGAAGACGTATGAAAAAAGTCTTCATTGTTCAGGGCCCAGGTCTGTCCCTTCCTGTCCGTGCCGGAGACTATTGTACAAGCAGTGACCTTGATTTTCAGCAACAGCAGTACAAACAGAAGGAGCGTAGTTCTCATACAAGAATAGAATAGCTAGGTAAAGTATCGAAGGAGCAAGAGACTTTCCTGTAGCTATACCATTAGGTATCAGCAACTGTTCTACTCAAAATCTGCCCAGCGGTAGGTTACGAAGGGGGTGCTGGTTCGCCCGCAGTATTTCTCGTACCAATTGTTCGAGTTGGATAGACGCGTGTAAGTTCAACTACACCTTGTTTCGTAGCCGAGCCAACACCCATAACTCCTAGCACCGTGCTGTATAGGCTATATCATCAGGATGAGGGCGAACAAGTGAATAGGTCACTTTTCGCGAACGTTGCTTTAACTGATGCGCAGCAGCGCACTGCAAGCTTGATGACGTACATAATGCAGCTTCTGACCTCACTATAAATGAAATAAGCAGCAAAATAGGTTGTGAAGTATGGCAACGGCAGGGTGGCAACATCAGGCACAACAAGAGAAAAGTAAAATAGGAAGCTAAAGCAAGTGTGTAGCTAACCCTACAACATGTAAAGCACTTATTCTCTAGGTATGCCTAAGCATAGCAAAACAGTTTTTTCGTTAGCCTCTAAAGCAACCATCGTAGGGGCGAGCTTACTTCAAGCTCGGTTCCTGTACTGATACCACAAAAGCCATTGGTGTGTCTGTTCGCTGATGATATGTTACCTCCTAATGCTTGTTTATAAAAGACAAGAGAAGGGTATCAAGATACAAAAGTCACTTAACATGCTTTTTACGTGCATTTAAACGTGCGCACTGACGAAT